>DATKMQ010000010.1 GCA_035541755.1 Syntrophorhabdaceae bacterium | reverse complement strand
CCGTGAAAACGTTCACGGTGGGCTATGAGAAGAATCCGGACGTGAGTGAACTGGCATACGCCCGCATTGTGGCGGAGCAATTTAAGACCGATCATCACGAATTAATCCTCCATCCCTCGAATCTCATGGATATTGTGTCCCAGGTTGTGTGGCACCTGGAAGAACCTATTGCTGAATACGCTACAATCCCGCTCATGCTTCTTTCCAAACTTGCCAAAGAACATGTGACTGTCATGCTGTCGGGCGAAGGGGCTGATGAGATCTTTGCCGGATATCCCATATACAGGATCATGAATGGAATCGGAAAATACCAGAAGATTCCTGCTACGCTGCGCAATGCTATCTTTCAACCGCTGATCAGCGCTTTCCTCGGAAACAAACGGGAAGGAAAGTATGTGGATTGGCTTACCTCACCTCTTGAGAAGAGATATCTCGGCAACGGCAGCTATTTTACCAAGTCCATGAGGGAAAAGCTCTATTCGCCCGGCTTCAGAGAAAAAGTGGATACCGATGAGGTGTTGGATAGGATACTCGGCTATTATCGTAAGGTCTCTCATAAGGATCCCATCAGTCAGATGCTCTACCTTGACACAAAGACCTGGTTGCCCGAAGATTTGCTTATCAAAGCGGACAAGATGACTATGGCGGCCTCCCTGGAACTTCGCGTTCCCTTCCTGGACCATGAGATGGTCGAGCTCGCCACTTCTTTACCGACTGCAATGAAAGCAACCATGGGTCAGTCCAAGTTCATTCTCAAGAAATATGCCGAAGAGTTGCTCCCCCATAAAATTGTATACAGGAAGAAGCGGGGATTTCCGGTCCCTGTTAAACAGTGGCTCCGGGGAGAACTGAACGACGTTGCCAGAGAAGTACTTCTCGATCAAAGGTCCAGATCCAGGGGCCTCTTTAACGGCGATTACGTGGAAAGGCTCTTTCACAGACATTCGGAAAGTACGGATGACCTGAGCAAGAACATATGGAACCTCCTGATTCTGGAAGTATGGTTCAGGATATTCGAAGACGGTGAGGTACCGTGTCTGACAAACTAAGAGTGCTTATCTTCTCCAGCATTTTTCCCAATAGTCTGGAAGGTAACAAAGGAATTTATATCTTCCACCAGGCCAAGGAATTGTCTCGTTCGTGCGAGGTAAGGGTGGTTGCCCCGATTCCATACGTACCCGGAGTTCTTAGAAGACATCCAAAGTATTCGATGGTCGCCAGGGTGCCGGAACTAGAAACCATAGATGGCCTGAGCGTATCTCATCCGAGGGTCTTTCTGACTCCCAGATTCGGACATTCGTTATACGGTTTATTCTTCTTCGTCTCGTTGATTCTCAGGATCAAACGGATCAAGAATGTTTTCAAACCTGATGTGCTCATAAGTTATTGGGTGTACCCGGACGGCTATGCAAGCGTGTGGTTCGGAAAGATCCTCGGGATCCCGGTAATCGTGGGGGGGCTCGGCTGCGATATAAACGAAGCAGAGGCGAATCCTTTGAGGGCTGCTGCAGTCAGGTGGACCCTAAAGAATAGCAGCCGCGTCATGGCAGTGAGCCAGGCAATGAAATCAACCATGGCGGGACTCGGCGCCTTCACCGACAAGATTCGCGCCATTCCCAACGGTATTAGCAACGACTTTGTACCCCTCGACAAAGAACATGCGAGGAGTCTTGTCAGTCTTAATCTTCCTTCGGCAGACACGAAGGTCATACTCTATTGCGGGAGATTGAGCCCGGAAAAGGGTGTAAACTACCTGCTCGATGCCGTTTCCCTTCTGCACGAACACGGCGTTGCCTTCCATTTGCTGTTGGTCGGAGAAGGTCCGGAGAGACAAAGGCTGCAAGATATGGTCAGGGTCTCGGGTTTGGAGCGGCAGATCGAGTTTCGTGGAGAAGTTTCTCATAAAGAGGTTCCCGTACTCATGAACGCCGCCGACGTGTTCTGTTTGCCGAGTATCCGAGAAGGATGGCCAAATGTGCTCATGGAAAGCCTTGCCTGCGGCACTCCCGTTGTTGCTTCGGCTGTGGGTGGAATTCCCGAGATTGTCATCAATGACAATTATGGATTTCTCGCGCCAAAGCAGGACGCTCAAGCACTCTCGGCGGCGCTCGAAAAAGCAATTGTCAAAGAGTGGGACAGGGATTCGATTGCCGCAAGCATGAGGCAGAGGACCTGGCAGACGGTCGCTGAAGAGATCGTGGAAGAAATCAAGCTGGTGCTGAACTGATGGCGATCGTAATAACAGCTGCAGCCTTTATCGTAATCGTGCTCTTTCTCTTTCTGTGGGGCGCAATCCGCAAAAGAAAGATTGACATCTGGTTGCCGGCCTACTGCAAAAAAACGATCGCCGATAGAATAAGACCAAGAAGCGATACACCCGTCGCACTGACACATATTCTTTTCTGCTTTGTTGACCATTTTGAGCCCGGCTGGGGTGGGGCAAGCAAGGAATTACAGCAGGAGCGTTTAGACGGGTGGTGCTCCAAGTATCCGGTTTTCGCGCAGCAATTCCGGGACGCCGATGGATTTCATCCGCGGCATACCTGGTTCTATCCGCCCCACTATTTCAATAAGGAACACATTGTCAGGCTGCTCTCACTCTGCTTAACGGGATACGGGGAAATAGAAATGCACATGCACCATAGCCGAATGGAACCATTCCCCGATAATTCTGAGACGCTCAAAAATAAGATTCAAGCATGCATCGACCTCTATTCTCAGTATGGGATTTTTGTGACCAGGGTGGATGGCCTTCCGCAGAGAAGGTACGCATTTATCCACGGCGACTGGGCTCTCGATAACAGCAGGCCGCAGTACTGCGGCGTTAACGATGAAATAACGATTTTGAGGCAGACGGGCTGCTACGCCGATTTCACCTTTCCCTCTTATATGGTCGAATCTCAACCGAGAACGGTGAATACTATATACTACGCAAAGGACAACCCGACTCAGGCCAAATCGTACGATAGGGGGGTGGAGGTTCGGGTAGGCTCTTCCGGAGACGGCGACCTGATGATGATACAAGGCCCGCTCGGTTTTCGCTGGAAGAAGAGAAAGGGCATTCCTATTGTTGGCATCGAGGATGGAGAAATCTCAGCCAATAACCTCCCCGTCACGGAACGAGTGGACGCCTGGATCAGCACGGGCATTCATGTTGCCGGAAGGGAGAACTGGATTGTCGTTAAAGTTTTTACTCATGGGGCACCGACAGAACATCATGATGTCTTGCTCGGAAACCCAATCAGGGAAATGCACCGTTATTTGAATGAAAAATATAATGACGGCCTCAAGTATGCGCTCCATTACGTAACGGCCAGAGAGCTGTACAATATCATAAAGGCGGCGGAACACGGAAAAGATGGAAATCCGGGGTTATTCAGGGACTATCTGCTTGAAGCATATCATTACAAGACATCATAACCAGGAATTTCTTGGGTGATTAAGGCGTGAGGATTCTCTACCATCATCGGACCCAGGGTGGCGGGGTAGAAAGGGTCCACATACTCGGTTTTGTTAATGCCTGGACCAAACAAGGCCACGAGGTTGATATTGTCTCCCCTCCGGGGGTGAAGATCGCCGAGAACGAAGCCAAAGAAAGAGGAGGGACGCGGGCCTCGAGCCCATGGAAGGCATTTAGCCGGAAAATCCCCCAATTCTTTTTTGAGATCTTTGAACTGGTTTACAACGCCTGGGCTCTCTTTGCCCTTTCACGGCGCGTGAGAAGCAAGAAGATTGAGCTCATATACGAGCGATATGCATTCCTGTGTTGCGCCGGGGCGCTGGTTGCTCTTTTTCACAGGATCCCGTTGCTTCTTGAGGTCAATTTTACCACTGAGACCCCCCTTGTCAGGTCGAGAACTACTTTGGTCCGGTTGATGGACCGAACCATCGAGAAATTCGTTTTCCGGCGAGCGAGCGGCCTCATAGTAGTCTCAACGTGGTTAAAGACCCGATTGGTTAAATCAGGTGTCACGCCGAATAAGATCCTTGTTGTGCCGAATGCCGCCGACCCGGACAAATTCTTTCCATCCAAGCCCGATCACAGGCTCTTGCGGAGTATGGGTATTGAAGGAAAGAAGATCATCGGATTCGTGGGCTTCTTCTACAAATGGCATGGCATCGATCTCTTACTCGACGCCTTTATGCGCATATCAAAACTCAGAGACGATATTGTCTGCGTACTGGTAGGTGACGGCCCGGCTATGGCCGAGACACGAGACAAGGTGAGCCGGGATGGACTTGAAAGAAAGGTGGTCTTCGTGGGACACGTTCCCTATGAAGAGATACCCGGGTATGTCGCTCTCTTTGATCTCGCCGTCATGCCGCACTCCAACGCATATGGTTCGCCCATGAAGATACCTGAATACATGGCAGCTGGCAAGGCCGTCGTAGCTCCTCGCCTGGAACCCATAGAAGACATCGTCCGTGACGCAGAAACAGGGCTATTGTTCCAACCAGGCGACACGGATGATTTGGCGAGAAAAATGATGATTCTGGTGGATCAAGAGGACTTGAGAGAAAAGATGGCTCAAGACGCGAGAAAATATATTGTCAATACGCATAATTGGTACATTAATGGGAAAAAAATATTGGACTACTTCGCGGGGGCAGAGATTAGAGGTGAGGCATGAAAATTCTGTTTATCACATCACGGTTCCCATACCCGCCTCTGAAAGGGGATAAGATACGGGCATACTATCCGATCAGGGATCTGTCGGCCAGGCACGAGATCGATCTTGTGGCCTTTAGTGAGGAAAAGATCGCCGATCAAGACCTCGCAGAAATGCGGAAGTACTGTCGGAAGATCAAACCGGTGGAAGTGAGCGAAAGGGCCTGGAAGGTGAAAGCGTACCTCGGTCTGTTCACTTCCTGGCCCTCGTACGTTTACTGCTATCATACACCAAAAATGACAGACATTATAACCGAAATGGTCTCGGAAAACAGCTACGATCTGGTTTATTTTGTGTGCGGCAGATTAGCCTATTACCGAGAACTGGTCAAAGGAATTCCAACCGCTATGGATTGGATCGACTCTTTCAGCCTGAGCACGGAGAGGCGATACAAGAGCGAGCGTAACCCTGTAAAGAAGGCTGCATATTTTCTGGAGTGGAAGAAGATGATTGCCTTCGAAAGTCATTACCCGAAGCTATTTGACGCAACTTTTATTACATCGGGGGTAGATAAGGAGTACTTGAAGAACGAAAACCTTGCTGTTGTCCCCAATGGGGTGGATGTGTCGCTGTTTCATGCGGGAACGGTCAAAAAGGACATCGATATTATCTTTACCGGAAACATGGGATATGATCCAAACGAGAAGGCCGTGGAGTTCTTCTGTGAAAAGGTCCTACCGGGGATAAAACAGTACTGTCCGGAAATAAAGTTCTACATCTGCGGCACCACACCGTCCGACAGAGTACTCAAATACCATGACGATCATAATGTGATAGTCACCGGTTTTGTCGAAGATATGGCCAAGATCCTCAATCGGAGTAAAGTCTTCGTAGCTCCAATGGTCTCCGGCGCCGGGATACAGAACAAGATACTCGAGGCCATGGCCTGTGGACTGCCTGTGGTGAGCACTCGTTTCGGAAACGCAGGGATTAAAGCCATGGATGGCGAGCAGATTATCATCAGGGACAACTCGCAGGATATGGCGTCGGAAATAGTGGATCTGATTCGAAATAGTGACCGAATGCATGAGATCGGATTGAAGGCCAAGGAGATGGTGGAAAAAGACTTCAGTTGGGAATTGAGCGTCAAGAAAATCGAATCCGCTTTACTGTCCTGTATAGCAGCCAGACAAGCCCAAAACAAATGATACCGCAAAGCGAGCTATCGAAGACGATTAGTCTTAGACCGGGGAGCAACACGTCTCATGAGTAGATCACAGCCCGCAGAGCCCAAGTTGCTGTTCCTTAGATATGGTTCATTTTCGGGAATTAATCGCTATTTAGTGGAAGGATTTAGAGAAAAAGGGTTTCGGGTAATAGATTGCGATGTCTCGGATGCGATCAACCCGAAAAGAACGCTTACCGGCATGCTGCTCATGCCTCTGGCCATGACAATATTCGGGAAACGATGGGCGGACGCCATCAATTACCTTCCGTTCGTGTTCAGGTTGTTATCCGGCCATTGCCAAAAAACAATCGAAAGAGAAGATCCTGATGTGATATTCCAGACGCAGACCCTGTTCGCGGGGGCCGTGAATCCCACAAGGAAGCCCTACTTCATCTACACCGACCACACACATTTGTTGACCGAAAAAGCGGCAAGGAATGATCTTGGAGAATCCGCGTCATTGGCCTCATCAAAATGGATTGATCTGGAAAAAGCCTGCTACCATCGGGCAACAACAATATTTACCATGAGCAATTATATCAAAAATAGCCTGATTAGCGATTATGAAATGGAGGAGAGCAGGATAGAGACCGTATATCCCGGCATTAACGTACCGGTTGCCAAAGAACAGAGGATGTCGCCTCAAGGAAAAAAGGTACTCTTTGTCGGGATTGATTTCAAACGAAAGGGAGGTCCTGTGCTGCTCGAGGCCTTCTCGAAGGTAAAGAATATTATCCCCGACGCAAAACTGACGATCGTCGGCTGCCATATAGAGAATAGCGATCCCAATATAATCGTTAAGGGGAAGCTCTCTTTGGAATTGACGGCACAGGAATTCAGAACCGCCGATATTTTCGTGATGCCTTCGCTTAGAGAACCTTTTGGCATAGTTTTTCTGGAAGCCATGGCAAACGGTCTTCCCTGTGTCGGGACCAGAATCGAAAGTATTCCGGAAATCATCGACGATGGAGAAACAGGTTATCTAATCGAACCAAACAATGCCGGGGAACTGGCGGAAAAAATCATCGATCTTCTCGGTAACCCGGCCAAGAGAAAAAGGATGGGTGAAAACGGATTTGAGAAGGCCCGGAAATTCTCATGGACGAGGAGTGTCGAGCAGATGGTCGATTGCATCAGAAAGGATGGTGAGGACTTGTAAAAAGTAAGTCAAGCGACAGGTGGGCAGTGTCAAAAGATGTGTAAAGAGAATGTGATTTTAGTCATTTGCTTCAAATCATGGTAGACTTATAATACGATATGATGCCGACAAGTACATGGACCAAATTAAGGGCTCATGTGCGATTCCGAATGCCGAATCGCAATTCGGGCACGCCCTTGCTTCATGGGGATGCCCTTTGTCGCAAGGAGGACTAACATGAAAAGAAGCAAGCATTTATTAATCTCCCTGACACTATTATTCGTTCTTGCAGGGATCACTTCGGTGGCTCAGGGCAAGACCATCTACATGGGTCCCAACGAAACCTACAAGAACCTGCAAAGTGCAGTTAGCGCAATGTCTGGTGGCGACACCCTGATCATAAGAGACGGTACATACACCGGCACCAATAACCAGATACGTTACAATCTGATGCCACCAAGCGGGTCTTCCAGCGCATACACAGTGGTACGAGCCGAAAACCCGGGTAAAGCTGTTTTCGATGGTCAGAACACGATCTCCATGTTCGACGGTTATGGCACGTTCACCATGTCCTATGTCCAGTTTGATGGTATTCAGTATGTCAATGGTAGCGGAGCTGGTGGTATTGGTCACAACCTTACCGGTTCGTCAGCCACCAATCGAACTGCTCATCACATCAAATTTACTCGGTGCGGTTTTGAGGACAACATCGCCATCCAGTACGCGTCATACATTCTCCTTGAAGACTGCTATGTGACCGGAATAGGCCGTTACAACTTTATCCCTTTCACTTCCGACCACGTAATATTCAGGCGGTGCGTGGCAAGGCTTGACAACGCCAACGGCAATGGCATGCCCATCTCCAATTTTGTAAATTATACCTCGCAGTATGTCGAGTACCAGAATTGCATAGCCATCGATAGCAACGACCAGTACTATACGAACTATGAGGGCGTGTATGGAGGTTTCTATTGCCGACATGTAAATACGGTCGGAGGGGTCGAATATCACAGTTCCAACACCAGTATCAGGGGGTCCATCGCACTGAACCTTCAGCACAGCAGATGGGGATCGTCCCCCTCCGAGGTCTTCTCGGTCGGCAACGGCTGTGATAATTTCTTGATGGAAAATACCGTGTTTTACGATTTTCTGAACGGAATGATCGTTGATAACTCAATAAACATGGACTTCACGATTCGACACAATACTTTCGGAAAATCGAGCTACTCCGCAGCATGGAATATGATGACTGCGAATACCACATCGTATGGTGATGTAAGCAACTCGCTCTTTTTCAATCTCGGCGGCAGCGGTACGGCGATCTCTAACATCAAGAGTTCCACCAATGACGCCTTCTACGGAAACTTTGCCAATAAATCGAATGTTGGCTCCTCTGCAGCCGATATCACTACCACCAATCCACTGGCGGGCGCCCTGAAATATCTCGTCAGAATCGAGTCCGGTTCAAATTTAAGCGGAAAGGCATCGGACGGCGGCGATATTGGGGCCACAATTCTGTACAAAATAGGTGCCGATGGCTCCATGTGGGGTGACACCGGTTATAATACAACCACTACCAATAGTCTGTGGCCCTGGCCTTACGAGGACACCATCAGGACTTTCTTCAGGACTTACGGGGCCCCCTCCAGTCCCGATCCTACGAGAGGCTTCTGCGCGGATAACATGACGCTCTCAAAATACATCTGGGAATATCTGGGGAATTCCTGCCCGCCTGGAAAGTGCAACGCCAACAAAGGCCCGGCTCTGACAGTAGCGCCCAACTGAGATCAGTCTACAGCGAAAAGATGGGCTTTCTCCTCAAGAAGGAGAAAGCCCATAAACACATGTCCGATTGGTTCATTTTGGATTTACCTGCTAAAGCTCTCTGCAATTACTCACACACAGCCAATTTCGGTTGTCCAGGTTGGCGGAAAACTCGACAGTATCGGCGGGCATTATACCACTCAACGTGATGTTGAAGAACCTGTATCCCATATTTCCAAGCAAATGGTTCAGATAATAGGCCACCTCGGCATTTAAGACCTCCACGATAACATAAGGGGAGCTGGAATTTAGTGTAGCAGTGCCGCCCTTAAGTACGAACGTCTCGGCGCCCTCAACGTCTATCTTTATGAGATCTACCTTTTCAATGTTACGGGATTCACAAAATTCATCAAGCGTGACGGTACTCACTTGACGCTCGCCTTCAATTGTCAGCCCCCTGCCCTGTTTGAGAGACGCCATGGTATCATCTTCGGTCAGATAAAGGCTGGATACTCCGGTTGTATTACTCACCGCTTGAGGTATAACCCAAATATTACTAAGGTCATTCAGGGCCTTATTTGCTTCGATGGCATCCGATAAGGAGGGGATGGGCTCGAAGGCATAGACGCGAGCATTCAAATTTGCTTTAGCTCCCGAGATGGCGAAGAGTCCTATGTTAGCCCCGATATCCATGATAACTGAAGACTTCCTTGCAAGGTGGGTGAAGATCGATATTGCGACCGCGTCAGGATAGCTCTTTGTCCAGAAGATCTGCCTCCCGATAGCTCCCCTCGCGTAATACCTCATGTCTTCGCCGTCGATCGTAATCGATGTAACTTCATCTGCCGAAACGGGCACTCTCTCGATTATGTTCGTTAGTATGGTATGATAGCGAAATCTGCACAAAAGTCGCAATCCGTGTATAACCAGGAAGTTAATGTGCTTCTGAAGAAGTATTTTCTTTGCAGGCGACTTGAAATCCATCTTAGACCCAGCGTGACGTTTCTTGAGCATAGCACATCCGAATGGTATGGTTCAAAACAAACCAGCTGATACACAGAGACGGTTTCCTCGGCAGACACGAAAGATGATCGAATTATGAACGGGTACGCACGTAAGTATAAAGGAGGGCTCGGATGCGGTTCTTTCTTGTGACAGGGGCGGCAGGTTTTATAGGCGCCCGAACGTGCCAGCTCCTGCTGGAAAACGGTAGCTCTGTAGTCGGTATCGACAATATGAACGATTACTACGACGTGCGGTTAAAAGAACACAGACTTCATGGTCTGGCCCGATTTGATAATTTTGTCTGGTCATTGACGGATATCGAAGACCGCAATTCTCTGGAGTCTCTCTTTGCTACTTATCGCTTTGACGCGGTCATTAATCTCGCAGCCAGGGCGGGTGTAAGATACAGTATGGAGAACCCGCATGTGTATATGGCGACTAATGCACAGGGCACCCTCAACATCCTGGAGATGATGAGGAAATTCGGGGTCCAAAAGATGGTGCTCGCCTCAACTTCCTCACTCTACGCAGGTCAACCCATGCCATTCAAGGAAGACCTGCCGGTCAATGCCCCCATCTCTCCATATGCGGCGACAAAGAAGGCCGCGGAGGTGATGGCTTATACATATCACTATCTCTTCGGGATGGATGTTTCGGTATTGCGCTATTTTACCGTCTACGGACCCGCGGGCAGACCTGACATGAGCATATTCCGGTTTATCAAGTGGATAGACGAAGGCACGCCCATCGAGCTCTTCGGGGATGGGACACAAGCGAGAGATTTCACCTTCGTCGATGACATCGCCAGTGGCACCATAAAGGCACTCAAACCGCTCGGATACGAAATCATAAACCTCGGTGGAGGGCAAAATCCGATCTCACTCAATCATGTGATTGGCGAAATTCAAAGCGGTCTCGGCAAAATAGCCGCGATAGACCATAAACCTTTTAACAAAACCGATATAAAGGAGACCTGGGCCGATATCAGTAAAGCGAGAACACTCCTGGAATGGGAGCCCGGGGTCGCCCTCAAGGACGGACTCAAGGCAACAATGGACTGGTATTTCGCCAACAAGCATTGGGTGAAAGACATTCGTTTGTAGTCAGACTCTCTTCTATGGTCAATCTTCTTATTTGTGAATCAGGTATGGGGTATGGAGGTTCGGCGTCTTATCTGTATTCTTTTCTCAGCCACCTGGACAGGCATACATTCCATCCCACTGTGTTGTTTTATAAGAGGGGCGCAGGACCTTTTATTCGCAAAATTCAAGAATCAGATGCCGAGGTGGAGTTTCTCTCAAGCGAGGAAAGATACACACAACCACGGCACAGCACATTTCCATTTATCAAACATATTCAAATCATTTTTGCAATCCTCAAACAAAATTTTATTCCTGTTCTGCGACTGATCGCGATGATAAAGAAGGGAAAAATTGATCTGGTTCTGTTGAACCAGGACGTGATCTACCATATGCCTGCGATTCTTGCGGCGGCCATCGCCCGAGTTCCTTGCGTTGTGCGTAAGGGAGGTGTGGGAGTTCATAACCCGGGAAAGAGAATGTGGAAGATGCTTTCTTCTTTTCCGAAAGTTTTCATTGCCTCTTCCCACGCCGAATACAATTTTCACACTGAATCCGGATTCCCCTACAAGAAGATGGTTGTAATTTTTGAAGGGGTGGATGTGGAAGCATTCAAACCCGGACAAAAGACTCAGGCACTACACGATGAATTCGGTATAGCGCCCGGCATACAGCTCATCGGATTGATTTCCCGGATAGATGAAGGTAAGGGACATGAAGACGTGATTGGGGCTGCATCCATCGTGTTAAGGGAATTTCCTGATGCGGTCTTCTTAATAGTGGGCGATGAAGACAAATCCATCATGAGTAACCTCCTCAATCAGGTGAAGTCATCCGGGTTGGAGGGTAAAGTGATCTTCACCGGCTGGCGCAAGGACACCTCCGAGATCCTAAAGGAGATCGATATCTTTGTTCATTGCCCCAACACCTGGCGGGAAGGCATGGGCATCGCAACCCTTGAGGCGTTGGCCAGCGCCAAACCCGTGGTCATAACCGATAATTGGGGGCTTTCGGATACCACACAACACGGCTTTAACGGTTTCGTTGTGCCCATAGGCCATAGGGGGAAGATTGCGGATGGCATACTGAGCCTCCTTAGGGACCGCCAGTTGCGCATGAAGATGGGCGCGAACTCCCGATTAAGGGCCTGTGAACTTTTTGACATCACCAAGAACATCAAATCCATAGAGCATATTATGCTTGAGACTCTCTCGTTTTCAAAGGCCCCATAAAATGGATAATCCCACCCTTCGTATCGTTAGTGACCCTCACGAGATGAAAGCCATGAGGGAATCATGGAATGAACTCCTGAAGAATTCCTCATCCGACACGCCGTTTCTTACCTGGGAATGGATGTATACCTGGTGGGAATGTTTCGGAGACGGTAAAACACCATGTATTGTCGTAGCGGAAGATCAAGGCGCTCTGGTGGGCATAGCGCCCCTCTATATAACACGGGGAAGATTCTTCGGTCTAAGGTCCTTAAGACATCTCGAGTTCATCGGTTCTGCCGGTGTTATTACCGAGTATCAGGATTTTATCATTCGCAGGGGTCGCGAGCGGGAGATTGTTTCTTATTTCCTCGAATTTCTTTTCGACAATGTCAGGAAATGGGACGTGATAAATCTTACTTCCGTGCGGAAGGAAAGCGTAAATCTTGAAGAGGTGCGTGTCTATTGCGATGCGGCACATGTCCCATTTTGGGAATATCAATCAAACGTATCGCCCTATATTGAACTCAATGGGAGTTTGGATGACTTCATGAAAACTTTGAGCCAGACTTCCCGCTACAAGTTCAGGAACCACCTGAAAAAGCTCGAAAAGGGCAGAACGGTTAAGATGTGCGAAACCATGGACAAGAAGAGTGTTGAGAATGATTTCGCGACCATTATTGAGCTTCACCAAAAGCGCTGGGAACAAAAAGGAGGCCCTGGCAGCTTTGCCCGGTACAGAGAGGGCTATCTCAGGTTTCACAATACCATAATCCAGCGGTTCTTCGATAACGGCTGGCTGTACCTCTTGAGGCTCCTCGTGGACGGTACACCGGCGGCAGGGCATTATAGCTTCTTTTACAATGGCGTCGTGTACAATCATTCTATCGGATTCGACCCTCGTTGGTCGAACTTTCGCGTGGGGAGCGTTCTCCAGCTGCTTGCCCTTGAGGACTGTACACAAAAAGGCGCAAAGGAATTTGATTTCTTGCGTGGAACTGAAGAATACAAGTATATCTGGACTAAGAAGGAACACCTCAGTGTGGACACCGTGATCTGGCGCTCCCGGGCAAAAGCACGGTGGGCAACGCTGGAGAGGAAAACTCGAAAGACCTTGAAATCTCTCTTTCCAAAGGCTATGGTCGAGAAAATATATCACCGGTTGATGAATCGAGAATACGAATGATGTTGCGTAACATCAAGCAGGCTACGGGCGCCATGATATCTGCCGCAGGGCTCATACCGATAATTAGTAGTCTGTATCGCACCACCTACCCGTTACCCACCCGTGTGCTCTATTCGCATCAGGTGGTCGCCAGGTCTGACGGATTGGCAGAATTTCTACAGATGCTCGGCCATTTTTCCGTGGAGGAATTGGAAACGCGTATAAGCTACCTCAAGAAACATTATGTATTTGTGACCCTTGATGAATACGTGTCATTGTTTCGTGAAAGACGAAAACCCTCTTTCCCCTCACTATCGCTTACCTTCGACGACGGTCATCGCAATCTTTATACCAATGTTTACCCCTTATTGAAGAAATATTCGATCCCTGCAACGATCTTTCTCACAACCGGCTGCGTGGAAAATCATACCGTTCTTTCCCAGGACCAACTCATTTACATGTTCGGCAAGACCAAAATCGACAGTTTCACCCACCCTGCCCTTTTCAACAAGACCTACTTTTTGAGAAACGAAAATGAGAGGCTAGCCACATTCAGGGACATTAATGCGCAACTCAAGAAAATGTTCCACAAGGACAGGTTACAGGCAATAGAACAGTTGCAGGCAATTTTGAACACAGATCTGCGGGATATCCACGAAACAATCCGAATGCTTTCATGGAGTGAAATTAAGGAAATGTATGAATCGAGGCTCGTCTCATTTGGCGCCCACACCGTGTCGCACCCCATTCTCACAAGGATACCGCCCGAAAAGACAAGATACGAGATTGAGATCCCGAAATTGCAGATAGAACAGCAGTTAGGCGAAGAAGTGCGCTTCTTCGCCTATCCGAATGGGAGCATATCCGATTATGATGAATCAGTAAAGACCATGGTCAAAGAGGCCGGCTACACGTTGGCATTTACTACGGTGGAGTTTACCGGATACGCATACGACGAGTATGAAATGCCCAGATATTGTTTTGAGAGAGGCGACTCTTTCAACGGTTTCGCGCTCAAGATGTCAGGCTTTCACGACCTTATGAGAACCGCTAAGAACTGGGCGCGTAGGGAAAAGGGGTATAGATAGCTCCTTTTTGTGTCAGTTGACGTCAACTATGTGGCAAAGTGGCCCGTCATTTGATAAACTGAATATGTAATGAAGATCGGGCCTGCTTACAAGGCTTCGGTCTGTAAGGCGTAGCAAAGGCAATTTATCCTCATACAACATGAAGAAAGGAAGAGGCAATGGCAGAAACGTTTAGGAAACACATTCTTTGTATCGGAGCGGGATATGTGGGTGGACCCACCATGGCAATGATTGCTTACAAATGTCCCCAGTATCGCGTGACGGTAGTCGATATCAACCAGGAAAGGATAAAGCAGTGGAAATCAAACGAACTTCCCGTATATGAACCCGGTCTTGACGAGATCGTCCAGGCCACGCGCGGGAAGAACCTCTTCTTTGATACGGACATCGAAAAAGGTATCAGGGAGTCCGAGCTCATTTTTGTGGCCGTCAATACGCCTACAAAAACTTTTGGAGCAGGCGCCGGCATGGCGGCTGATCTTCAGTACTGGGAAAAAACGGCAAGACAAATCAGGGAGGCGGCCGACTCTCCCAAAATTGTGGTGGAAAAATGCACTATCCCGGTCAAGACCGCTCTCGCCATGGAGCGTATTCTCACGTCCAAGGGAAACGATATTCATTTTGAGGTGCTCTCTAACCCTGAGTTTCTTGCAGAAGGCACAGCCATAAAGGACCTCGAATTTCCTGACCGCGTGCTCATCGGATCGCACGAAACGGAAACCGGTATAAAGGCGAGAAGCGAGCTTGTTGAGGTCTATAAGAACTGGGTGCCCAAGGACCGCATCATAGAGAGCAATGTCTGGAGCAGCGAGCTTTCAAAGCTCGTAGCCAACGCATTTCTCGCTCAAAGGATATCGTCGATAAATGCTATTTCCGCTCTCTGTGAGAAGACCGAGGCTGATATCGGAGAGGTCTCAAAGGCTATTGGACTGGATAGCCGGCTCGGAAGTAAATTCCTCAATGCGAGCATCGGTTTCGGCGGTTCCTGTTTTAAGAAAGATATATTAAACCTGGCTTACCTTTGTAAGACCTACGGCCTTGACGAAGTGGCAGATTACTGGGAAAGTGTTGTAAGAATTAATGAATATCAAAAAGAGCGCTTCATATTGAACATGCTCAATTCCATGTTCAATACGCTGGCCGGCAAAAGGATATGCCTTTTTGGCTTCGCATTCAAGGCCGATACCGGCGACACACGGGAGACGCCGGCCCTGTACATCGCGAAAAGGCTTGTGGAGGAGAAAGCGGAACTCGTGATCACCGATCCCAAGGCTTTGCCCAATGCCGCGATCGATCTTGCGGGTCTTGGAAGCATCGTATATGAGGAAGATCCGTACAAGGCCGCCCTGGGTTGCGATGCCATCGCCATCATGACGGAGTGGAGCCTCTACAAAGCACTCGATTACGGGACAATTTACAAATCCATGATCAAACCGGCTTTTGTATTTGACGGGCGTAATATCCTGGACGCCAGGCGATTGCATACGATCGGTTTTAACGTCTTTCCTATAGGAAAAACGCCTCTGACGCATTTCTAGAGCACGCATCACCGGTCATGAGATTCGCGTGAAAGATGTCTTCAATGTTATATTGGTATAACAGAGCTTGAGTGTGATATTCGTCACACTTTTGAGGTATATTCATAAATAAAACCTTGACATGAGTAGGACGAGGTATTACACTATTGACGGATTGGGGCGAGAAAGACGTATCGCCAAGAATTTGGTTCTTCAAGGAGAAAGTATGAAAAGGTTCGTTGTGTTCGCGGTGATTCTTCTCTTTGCAAGCTTGCCTTGTTTTGTACGCGCCGATGTCCTGCCACTTGTAAACAACGGCAACGGGCTGATTTATGACCCAAACCTCAACATCACCTGGCTTGACTATACCTATTTCGGTCCTTCTTCCGGAACGCTTGCAACGTGGTCCGACGCAATGGCCTGGGCCTCTGGGCTCAATGCCGGAGGTGTAACTGGCTGGCGGCTTCCCCATGCCCTGCCCGTCAATGGCTCCACGTATAACTATACTTTCAGCGCCAATGGTTCCACCGATTTCGGTTATAATATCAGCAGTCCGAACAGTGAGATGGCCTATCTCTACTATGTAGAATTGGGCAATAAGGGGTATTACGCGCCTGACGGGTCATATCCACAGCCCGGCTGGGGACTCACGAATACCGGTTATTTCAGCCAGTTATACTGGGGCAGTTACTGGAGCGGCACCCCGTTTGACCAGGATCCGACCTACGCCTGGTTCTTCCGCTTCGATGGCGGCCGTCAGGAGGCTGGCCCGGACAGCACAACACTCATCGCACTCGCCGTGCATGACGGCGATGTTGGCGGGCTTGGCGTTCCGGCGCCTATTCCAAGTGTTTTGTTGCTTTTTGCTCCAGGTATCGCTGGAATAATAGCCATCAGAAAAAGATGGGGTAATCTTTAACACTTGAGTAATCCGATCCCGCTTTTTAAACCGGAAATCTGATACCCTCGTTTTACTGGGTCTCTCGTTTCTCACCCTGTAGTGCCACATAAACGATCCGGCAAACCGGATAATCTTAACACCTCCTGATCTTATGGCGTTCAGTTCTCGTACAACGAAAATAACCGGCGAGCATATCCACCTGTCCGCCCTATTTCTGTTCGCCTTCATCGTCCTCATGGTCTTCCGGATCAAAACCCCTGACGATGGTGACACTTACGCCTACGCGAACAGCATCTCAACCTTCGCCGGCCCCGTAATTCATTTCGGATATTTCGTTGTCGGCTTTCTTTTGCACAGCTTTCTCCAAAAGATTGGGGTTAACGCCCTCCAAACGCTTGGCTATATGTCGGTTCTCTTCGGAAGCCTATCCGTGGCCTGTATATACCTTTTCACGCTTGAGTTGACGGGAGACCGCATCCAGGGCTTGCTGGCGGGGCTGGTTCTTTTGTTTTCCGGCACGTTTTGGCTCTTCGCCGAGCATGGAGAGGTCTACGTACCTCAGCTGGCTATTATATTACTGGCCACAATAGCAATGCTCAAGCGAAGGCCATTCATGGCGAGTATCTTTTTTCTCATCGCCATGTCCATTACGCCCACATCGTGTCTTGTATTCCCACCGCTACTCTATATCGCGCATTATAGAGGACTCACAAAGAAAGATGTCGCCTGGTTTGCGATTCCCGCGTTTTGTTCGCTCTTTCTCGTCTTTCTTCTTGCTTTTCATCAGGTCGTAGCCATCATGAAATGGGCCACATATTCCCCGAGGGTGTTCTTCTCCAACCTTACCGTTAGGGAGGGCGTCATCACCCTTATCTATCAGCTACTCGTGGTTTATCTGAAGCCGTTTAACGTCTGCATTGCTTTTGCCGCCGTGGGGGCATTCTATTTGTATCGCCACGACAAAAAGATCTTCTTTTTGATGGTATGGTTCATGTTGCCCTTCATCGCATACATCTTTAACCTAGGTCTCATCTCAGGAGATCATTTGATAATAACTTTCATCGTGGTCAGCTTTCTAGTTTCGTACTTGCTTTCCCGATTACTGCAGGCTAAGGACGGAAACATTGCGG
>DATKMQ010000009.1 GCA_035541755.1 Syntrophorhabdaceae bacterium | reverse complement strand
CGAGGAAGATAAAGACTTAAGCGGCATAAAAAGAGGGGACATGTCCAAGGAGGAAATTGAGCGGGTGTTGAGGATGGTGGATCTGTCTGAATACAAGAGGAGGCAATCTCCCCCCGGCATTAAAATAACACCCAAAGCCTTCGGTAAAGACAGGAGAATGCCGATCACCAATAAGTACAAGGCAAACAGGTGAATTCCTCTGTCTTGAAGCCTGTTGTCCTTAATCCCGTGCCCTTGACCGAGCCCCATATCTGGTCAGCCAGAATTCGAGCTGTCAAAAAGACATGCCTTAACAGAGTTTATATCCGAACTTCCTCAAGAGTTCTTTCCTTGCTTTTTTGTCCTCTTCCTGCTCGATCCCTTTTGGTCTTGACCCGTCGACAACACCCATGATGCCGCCGCCCTGTTCGGTCTCGGCCACGATGACCTCAAGGGGATTGGCCGTGGCGCAGACGATGTGGCAGACCTCCTGGCATGCTTTGACCGCGTTTAACACATTGATCGGAAAGCCGTCCTTCATGAATATGACGAATGTGTGGCCGCAGCCAAGGCTGAAAGAGGTTTCTGAGGCAAGCTTCATGAGCCCCTCGTCGTTGCCCTCGTACCGCACCAGACAGTGTGTGCTTGCCTCTGAGAAGGCGACGCCAAACTTGAGCGAGGGTGACGAGCCTACGAGAATTTCGTACATATCTTCTACGGTTTTCACGAAATGAGACTGGCCGATGATAATGTTAAGCCCTTCCGGAATGTTGATTTTGATCGTTTTAATCTCCATACTCCCTCCTCTGTAAGGTATCTGTGTCGCCTCCAGGGCGTCTCGCCTTTTCTTTATTTGAACGGTTCTGTCTTATCGAAATCGGGCACAAACAAGGGCGCGCTTTCGAGTTCCTGAATAAAGACGTTGTCAAACCCCTCGCTCACCAGATAATCGACCACTTCATCGTATTCTTCCTGTCGTATCTTTCTTGCCAGCAAGTCCACCGTGTGCGCTCTGTGAACCGGATAATACTGTGACATGAGGCTTATAAAGGTGCCTGTGCCAAGATTCTTAGCCGCCCACCCGAAAACCTCTTGAGAGCCGGCGAGCCCGCCGGGGAGCACGAGATGTCGCATGATAAGGCCCCTCTTCGCTACCCCCCTCTTAACAATCAGGTCACCGACCTGTCGCTTCATCTCCAAAATGGCCTCCCTGGCGGAATCGGGATAGGACAAGGACACGGGGACACCGGAAAGCTTCTCTGCAACTTGAGGGTCGGCGTACTTAAAATCAGGAAGATAGATGTCGATCAATCCATCGAGCAGTTTCAATGCCTCAACATTTTCATAGGCGTTCGTATTATGGACGATCGGTATCTTAAGACCCCGCTCGCGGGCGGCCCGGATCGCCACCGCGATATGCGCCGTATACGGCGTTGGACTTACCAGATTAATATTGTGACATCCCCGTCCTTCGAGATTAAAAAACAGGTCCGTCAGTTCCTCGATTGATATCTCCTCTCCCATGCCATCATGGCTTATCTGATAGTTCTGGCAGAATATACACCTTAAGTTGCAGAACGAAAAAAAGATCGTGCCGGAACCCAGTCTGCCGGAGATCGGAGGCTCCTCGCCATGGTGCGGCCCGTAATGGGCGATTCTGACTTTACCTGCGGCGCCGCAAAACCCTCTCTCACCTGCCGCCCTGTCGGCCCCGCACCGGCGGGGACAGAGTTCGCATCTTTCAAGCATGCTTAACACGTCCTGCATACGCCTCTCTTATAGTAAGTCGGTTTATTGATAAAAGGGGGTTTCCGCGATCTCTTTAATATTCAAATTCACGAACTGCTCCCCCATCTCCTGCCTTAACACCGGGGACGCGATGAAATAGATATTCTCGGATCGCGGAATAGTCAGGTCCTGCTGGATGTAGCCGTACCACGTCCTCTTGTTTCTGTCCACGATCTTCACCCGCCCGCCGCTCATCGGCGTTACCCTTGACGGGTTAAAAGCCATATTGGGGCGTGGATTTCCTATACCGAAAGGCGACAGTCGGTCCATGTGCCGCATAAGCTCGGCGGTCAGTTCTTCAAATTCCGCCCCGGTGTCGCAGAAAACCCTGGGTCTGCCTGCGTCACTGACCGTTTCCGCGCTTTTTTCAAAGGCGTCGGCAAAATCGCTTAAGTTTTTTTCAACGAGCGACACCCCGCAGGCGTATTTGTGCCCTCCATATTTCAGAAGCATGTGAGAGAGGGAGGAGATGGTTTCATAAAGGTCCATCCCGCCCACACCACGTCCGGATCCTTTCCAGACATCATTCAGTTTTGTGATCACGATGGCTGGCTTTTTGTGCATTTCTGCGAGCTTTTGCGCCACGATACCGAGAATGCCGATGTGCCATTTTTCGCTAAAAACAACGATGGTCTTCCTATGGTCCACCCCGTCTCTCTTGAGCATGGCAAGGATCTCCTTAAGCGTCGCCTCTTCGATCCGCTGTCTGTGCACGTTGGCCTGCTGGAGCTCGGAAAGACGCATAGCGGCCGTGGCCTCGTCGGCGGCCGCGAGAAAATGGAGGGACTTGTCCGGATTTGAGACCCTGCCCGTAGCGTTGATCCTGGGCACGATAATAAAGCCCAACGCAAATTCATCGATGATGCCCCTTGTTATGGCCCCGCTTTTGAAAAAGGACTTGAGCCAGGCCTTTGGGTGCTTGTTCATGATCTCCATCCCGTGCTTTACCATGATCCGGTTGTCCCCGGTCAGAGGCACCATGTCTCCGATGCTCCCGATCGCCACAAGGTCAAGCTCCCGCTTTAGGTTTATGCTCTTCAGCAAAAGCCCTTGTCTGTGTATTTCTCTTCTCAAGGCAAGAAGAAAGAAGAAGACCGTTCCGCACGCTGCCAGGTCTCGCGTGGGAAACCGGGAGTCTTTCCGCTTGGGATTGATTATGGCGTGGGCGTCGGGTAATGTTTCCCCCGCCTCATGGTGGTCTATAATGACCGTATCGATGCCGTGAGCAGTCGCGTAGCCCACCTCATCTATATTAGAAGAACCGCAATCGAGGCTGATCAAGAGCTTGACGTTCTTCTCCCGAAAGAGGTCTATGGCGGCTACGTTTAGACCGTAACCCTCCTGGCGTGTCGGTATGTACGTAATGGGATCCATATCGAAATGCTTCAAAAAGTTCATCATGAGGACGAGCGACGTCACCCCGTCTGCGTCATAATCGCCGTAGAGGCATACCGTCTCTTTTTTCGTAACCGCCTGTATGACCCGCGCCACCCCTTTCTCCATATCGGGCATGAGGGACGGGTCGGAGAGGTCTTCGAGTCTGGGGTTAAGAAAAAGGCTCGCCTCAACCGGGCTTTCGATACCCCGGGCCACGAGAATTCGTGCAATAAGGTCGGGCACATTCAAATCGTCTGTAATCGACTGAATCGATTTTGTCTTGTCGTTCCGGTTTGCATCCATGTCCGTCTTCTGTTGAGGGGTCTTATCAACCATCAATTATTCCCATGATCTGTTCCACTCTGCGATATCCGTTGTTTTCGAGATACGCACGGACCCCTGTGATGGTCCTGGGTATGGCATAGGGGTCCCCAAAGGTCGCAGAACCGACTTGCACTGCGCTCGCGCCTGCCATGAAAAACGAAATCGCGTCATCTGCATTCATGATACCCCCCACGCCGATGATCGGTATCGAAACCACCTGTGCACATTCATGAACAGCCCGAAGGGCTATGGGCTTTAACGTCGGCCCTGAAAGACCGCCTTTAATCGGTATCCGTTTTCTTTTCAGGTCTACGACGAGGGCCGGCATAGTGTTGATGAGCGTGAGCCCGTCCGCACCAGCCTTGGAAGCCGCGAGTGCCACCTCCGCAATGTGCTTGACCTCAGGGGTCAATTTGGCAAGAATGGGTATGCCGGTGACTTCCTTAATCCTCTTGACGATCCGATAGACCATATCAGGGTCCTTGCCGAAGCTTATCCCCCCCGCCTTAATGTTGGGGCACGAGAGGTTCATTTCAAGCGCCACAACCAGAGGATGCGGCTTTATGCTCTCCGCACAGCGCACATACTCCTCTTCGGTGAAACCGAAAAAATTGATGATGACGGGGGTCTTTTTCTTCCTGAAAAAGCTGAAATGTTGGGCAAAGAATTTCTCCACGCCCATGTTTTGAAGGCCAATGCTGTTTATCATGCCTGACCGTTCGTCCCAGACCCTTGGTATGGGGTTCCCGTGGTGCGGCGTCAGGGAAAGCCCCTTGGTCACGTAAGCCCCGAGAGTCTTAACCCCCCAAAGGGCTTCGATTTCGCTCGAGTAGCCGAGGGTACCGGAGGCGTTCATCACGGGATTCCTCAGTGTTTTGCCGAATAATTTTATAGAGATACTTGCCATAAGTCGAAAACAGGCCCCTCTTTGCACGCCCTTTTATAGGGCTCCTCCACGTCAGTCGTTTTTACCACACAGCCGAAACAGAGTCCGAGCCCGCAGGCCATGTGTTCTTCCATGAGCACCTGACACGGCGTCTTTGATGCGCTTATGCATTTTTTCAAGCTTTTCACCATGCCGTGAGGTCCGCACGTGAATATTTCTATATCCCCTAACGCGGAAGGTTTGATCTCACGTCGAAACAGCGACACGACGTCGCCCTTAAACCCCCGTGACCCGTCGAGGGTGGCGATGGCGGGGTTAAAATCCATAATGTCCTTCATGACGGCGAGCTCGTCCTTATGCGCGCACCCGTAGAATATCCGGGCCTTGCGCCCAAGGCTCTTCGCAAGCAGGTGCACTCCCGCGACACCAATGCCGCCCGTTATCACGACCGGCTTTGACCTCTTTGGCGCGGCAAATCCGTTACCTAATGGCCCGAGAACCAGGGTTTTCTCGTTCTTTTTCGCGCGGCTTAACGCATCCGTACCTTTACCTACCACCCTGTACATGATCGAAATGGTCTCTCTCCCGTAATCAAAGATGCTGAAGGGCCTCCGCAAGAAAAGCTCTCCCCCGGGCACCTTCAACATGACAAATTGGCCGGGCTTCACCTTCCACATAGGCCCTGCGAGCTTGAGCTTAACTAGGAAATAGTTTGAAACCACATGTCGGTTCTCGATAATCGTTGCAACTTTATCATCCACGATTTTCATTCCTCTTCCACGTCTTTGGTGCCTAATCTTCCTGTCCGGTGAGCGTAAGTCGCATGACGAACGCATCTTCACCCGTTTCGGGATAGTATCGCTTTCTCCTTCCTATTACTTCAAAACCGAACTTGCTGTAAAGTCCTATGGCCTCTTTGTTGTGTTCCCTTACTTCCAGGTAACATTCTGAAATGTGGCTCTTTTTCAAAAGTTCTACGGTATGGGACAGAAGACGCGCGGCATAGCCCTGCCTTCTCTTGAGCGGGTCAACGGCAAGATTCATGATGTGGGCTTCCACGCTAACAGCGTAAAATATTATGTAGCCGACAATCCTCTTGCCAAGCTCAAGCACAAAACCCTTGGAAATGTCTGAAACAAGCGTCTCTCCGAACATGGCGCTGCTCCAGGGAGCGATGAACGATTTTTTCTCTATTTCAAGGGTCAGACCGACATCGCGGAGGTGCATTTCCCTGATTATTGTTTGCGCGTCGTTATGCTCCACGGGTCTCTTCATGGCTTCGTAAGGCGAGTGGCTAAGCCCTCTCACGTCTTCGCAGGAATTGTCTTGCATATGGTCAACCATCGCCTCGCCCTGTGATAAGGCAAGATTTTCGCCGATCCTTGGGCTTCGCCTCGTCCCTCTCCCCCGGACACTCGTTTCGTCCGCGCTCTCGAGGCGCACGAGGTGTTCCATCTGTACCTTTTACCATCTTTCTGTCCCATTAGTAAAGACAGAAGAATCCGGCCGGGCGCGCCGTATCGAGCTCGCCGTTCGGGAACGTTGTTGTTTTACGAGGATTGCGCAGAAAAGGCTTACTTAGCCTGTAAGGTCTATGAAATTCTTAAGGAGTTTGAGCCCTACCCGCTGGCTCTTCTCCGGGTGAAACTGGCAGGCGAAGAGATTGTCCCTCTCAACCGCGGACGCAAAAGTTTCTCCGTAGACGGTCCTTGTGGCCACGACGTCTTGCTCCTCGGGGCTGCAGTAATAGGAGTGCACAAAATAGAAATGTTCGCCGCTTTCGATACCCCTTAGGATCTCTGTCTTCTTAACGACTTCGATACTGTTCCACCCCATGTGCGGCACCTTTAAGTCTGACCTGAAACGCGGAACAGTTCCCTTGAGGACGCCCATGCCCGCAACTCCCGGCGCTTCCTCGCTCGATTCAAAAAGCACCTGCATGCCAAGGCATATGCCGAGATATCTTTTCCCTTGTTCAATCATCCCCTTGATCAAGCCGATCAGGTCAAATTTCTCGAGGTTCTCTATGCATTTGCCGAAGGCACCAACGCCTGGCAAAACGATCGCTGCCGCATCCTCAATAATCTTTCGTTCCCGCGTGACAATCGCACGGGCCCCCAGCTTCTCAAGGGCGTTCGTCACGCTTCTTAAGTTACCCATACCGTAGTCTATGACTGCTATCAAAATCTCACCGCCCTCAAGCTCTTTTACATCTTGTTGTCCGGTTATTCGGTTACAGAACGCCTTTTGTTGAAAGGACCCCTTTGATGCGTTGGTTCTTTGCCGCGGCATCCCTTAAGGATCTCCCGAAGGCCTTGAAGATGGCTTCGGTTTTGTGGTGCAGATTGCTCCCGGTGAGGAGGTTGACGTGAATTGAGACCCTCGCCTGGTTTACGAACCCCTGAAAGAACTCTTTGACCACGTCCAGATCGAAATCTCCTGTCCTTCCGGCTATCCTGCCCTTCCAGACCAGAGTCGGCCTCCCTCCAAGGTCACAGGCAAACATGCAGAGCGCTTCGTCCATGGGGATGATGGCGTAACCGTAACGCTCTATCCCCTCGGACGGCCCCAGGGCATCCTTTAAGGCCTCTCCCATGGCAATGCCTATGTCCTCAACCGTATGATGGTAATCAACCTCTATGTCGCCCTTGGCCTTCACTTCCAGATCGAAGAGGCCATGCTTGGCGAAGAGACTCAGCATATGATCGAAAAAGGGGATTCCCGTTGATATCGTATAGGTGCCACTGCCGTCAAGCGTCCATTTTATCGTTACAGAGGTCTCTTTGGTCTTTCGTTCTACCTTGGCTTTTCTTTCCATGCGCCCCCCTATACGATGACCTTGTTGAGCGGGTATTCTACGATACCCTGGGCCCCGGCCCGTTTCAGGTCCGGTATGATGTCCCGCACAACCTTTTCGTCGAGGATCACCTCGATAGCCACCCATCCCTTGTCGGAGAGGTTAGAAACTGTGGGCGTGTGGAGCGAGGGGAGTATGCCGATAACCTGCCCCAGCTTCTTCGCAGGTACGTTCATCTTGAGGCCCACCTTTTCTTCGGCAACGAGTGCGCCTTTCAGCAGGATGACAATATTCTCCATCTTCCGCTTTTTCCAGGGATCGGCCCATGCCTTCTTGTTGGCCACGAGCACGGTCTCAGATTCAAGGATCGTATCGATAATGCGCAGGTTGTTCGCCGTAAGCGATGCCCCGGTTTCGGTCACTTCAACGATGGCGTCGGCAAGGAGTGGGGGCTTCACCTCTGTCGCCCCCCAGGAAAACTCTACCTGAGCGTCTACGCCTCGTTTTTTCAAATAGCGTTTGGTAAAACCCACGAGTTCCGTGGCGATCTTCTTGCCCTTGAGATCCTCGACCTTCTTAATCTTTGAGTCCTGGGGAACCGCAACAACCCACTTTACGCCCCTGAAGCCCACCTTTCCGTATTTGAGCCTGGTGAGTTCCACGACCTTCGCGTCTTGCTCGAGCACCCAATCCCAGCCTGTAATGCCAAGGTCAAGTATGCCCTCTTCAACGTAGCGGGCCATCTCCTGCGCCCTGATGAGAAGCCCCTCGATCTCCGGATCGTCAATGGCGGGCACGTAGGAGCGTTCTGCCACTTTTATGGTATAGCCCGCATTCTTGAAGAGCCTGAACGTGGTCTCCTGCAGGCTCCCCTTGGGCAACCCTATTTTCAATTTCATCTTAAAAGCTCCTTGCGCGTTCTGATCGCTTCGCCGTGGGCGAACAGGCCTTCGATATGGGAGAGCCGAATGGCCGCCTCCCCGTACGTCTCAACGAATGACTTCTCTATTGTAACAACTACCTTTCGTTTTGTAAACCGGTCCACGCTTAAGCCTCCGCTGAATCTGCCGGCCCCGCTTGTGGGCAACACATGGTTCGTGCCGATGTAGTAGTCGCCCATGGCTACCGTGGTATGCGGGCCCACATAGATAACGCCCGGGTAGCGCACTCTCTTTACTTTCGTTCTGTCACCTATAAGCTCCATGTGTTCGGGGGCGAGTCGGTTGATCGCCTCAATGGCTTTGTCAATGTTCCGGTAGTACGCAAGGAAGCCGTTCTTATTGAGCGCCAACTCAACGACCTGCCTTCTCCGGTTAGCTGAGATCAATCGCTTTATAGACCGTTCAACCTCCTTCAAGTGGTCTTTGGAGGCGGAAAAAAGACCTGTCAGAGCCATTTCGTCGTGCTCTGCCTGAGAGAACATGTCCCAGGAAAGCGCCTCTGGCGAAAACGGTTCTGTGCAGAGAATCATAAGCTCCGTTGGTCCTGCAAGCATATCGATACCAACGCTTCCGTATACGTCCTTTTTCGCCTCTTCCACGTATGCGTTTCCCGGGCCGACTATCATGTCGACCTTGGGAATAGGACCCACGCCATAGGCGAAGGCGTATATCGCCTGCGCGCCGCCTACTCGATAGACGTGGCGGGCGTTGAGGAGCGATGCCGCGGCGCATATGTAGGGGTTGACCTTTCCGTTCTGCGCAGGCGTTGCTATATATATCTCTTTCACGCCGGCAAGTTTGGCGGGCACAACCCCCATGATGAGCGATGAAGGGTAGGCAGCCGTTCCCGCCGGAACGTATACCATGGCCTTCTCCACCGGTACAAACTCCTCGTGAACGGAAAGCCCTTTCCTTTTGTATGTTCTGCTTCCCGGTTTTTGACCTTTGTGATACGAAGTTACGTGCTTTATCATTCCTTTGAGCACGGCAACATCCTCTCTCGAAATTCCTGATGCGGCTCTTCGGATCTCTTCCGGTGAAAGCTTGAGAGGATAGTTGCGATCCCACTGGTCCCATTTGCGAGAGAACGCCACCAGGGCTTTTTCTTTTTTCTGGAGGACTTCCTGTTTGATTATTTCTACGGCGGCACCGACGTTCTGCTTCTTTTTCTCTCTGCCCTGAAGGATAAAAGAAATGAACCTGTCGTACTCTTTCTCAAGATCCCAGACTCGCATCCTTCCTCCTCTCGATCTTTGCCCCGAGCCCTTGAAGCTTCTCTTCTATCTTTTCGTACCCGCGGTCTATGTGGTATATCCTCGAAACCTCGCTGGTGCCGTATGCGGCGAGCCCCGCTATGATGAGCGATGCGCTGGCGCGCAGATCTGTTGCCATCACCTTGGCGCCCGATAGGGCCTCGACCCCCTTGACGATGGCCGTATTCCCGATAACCCTTATGTCCGCACCCATCCTTCTTAATTCCGCTGCATGCATCATCCTGTTTTCAAATATGGTCTCCGTAACGGCGCTCACCCCCTTGGAAACGCACATCAGGGCCATGGCCTGCGCCTGCATATCCGTGGGAAACCCCGGATACGGCGCTGTTTTGATGTCAACGGACTGAGGTCTCTTTCTCGTCATGGAGGCTTTTATGGTGCCTTGCTCACAATCGATTTCCATACCTGCTTCACGAAGCTTTTCAATAACCGTCTTTAAGTGTTCGGGCGCAGATCCCTCGATGGTTATGCTGCCCCTCGTCATGGCGCAGGCGGCGAGGTATGTGCCGGTCTCGATTCTATCGGGGATTACCTCATAGGTGCAGGGCGCAAGCTCTTTCACGCCCCGTATTTTTATGACTTCCGTGCCTTCGCCCTCAATTTTGGCGCCCATTTTTTTCAACATCCTCGCCAGGTCGACCACCTCGGGTTCGCGGGCCGCGTTTTCAATTATGGTTTCGCCTTTGGCGAGCGATGCCGCCATAATCATGTTCTCTGTCCCGCCTACCGTTACCGTATCGAAGGTTATGCGCGCCCCCTTCAAGCTCTTGGCCGTTATTTCTACATAGCCCTCCTTGATCTTCACCTCACAGCCGAGCGCCGATAAACCCTTCAAGTGGAGGTCGATGGGTCTCTCTCCGATCGCGCACCCTCCCGGATAAGAGACCGTTGCCCTTTTCAGGCCGCCGGCGAGCGAACCGAGCACGAGCTGGGACGCCCTCATTTCTTTGACCAGTTCGTAAGGAGCTACGTGGTTGTTGACCCCTTCCGTATCAATCTCCACGGTGCTCTCGTCGAGCCAGGTGCTTGTCCCACCCAGAATGGACAGGAGCTTAAGCATGGTGCTCACATCCCTCAATCGCGGAACGTTGCCTATTTTGTATCGCCCTTTCTGCAGAATTGTTGCGGCGATGAGCGGTAAAACGGCGTTTTTTGAGCCGCTTATTTTGACTTTTCCCTTGAGTCTTTCCCCACCTTCTATGACAAATTTATCCATGATCCGATAAGCACCCTTTCTGTTCCGGCGTAGTCATTTTTCACAACCACCTTAAGTCCCGCTGACTCAAACATGCCTTTTACGGCGCTCGCCTGCTCGCCCCCCCCTATCTCGCAAAGCATGTATCCGTGCCTCGCGAGATGCGCCGGCGCCTCAAGCGAAAACCTTTTGTACACTTCGATGCCGCCCGGACCCCCCGCGAGAGCCGTCTTCGGTTCATAGTCTTTCACGTCCTTCGCAAGCAGGTCCCATTCTTCGCTCGCTACATAGGGGAGGTTGGAGAGAATCATGTCGAATTTTTCTGTCTGTCTGATGCCGGCGAATAGGTCGGAACAGACAAATACTGCTTGTTTATCTACCCCGAGCGCGCGGGCATTCTGCCTGGCTACCGTGAGTGCGGCTAGGGACACGTCCACACAGACAACTTCCTTTCGGGCCCTTCTGGCTATCGTCAACCCTATGGCGCCCGATCCGGTGCCCATGTCCACGATCCGGCTCAACTCTCTTCTCTCGCCCAGGATAGTGAGTGCCTCTTCCACGAGAACTTCGGTCTCCGGTCGCGGCACAAGCACATTCGCGTCCACGATGAAATCTTCCGAATAGAACTCCCTCTTCTTGGTAATATAGGCGAGCGGTTTTCCGTTGCGTCTCTGGTCGAGAAATCTTTCGATCTCCTGAAGCTTCACCTGGTCTATTTCTGTGGTGAGACGAGTAAGGATCTGTTCCTTGGTCGATGAGCACACAAAACAGATAATGCTCAAGACATCCGTCGTGGACATCGCCTTTTCCCTGAGAATGATATCCCTGGCGTGCACGCTCGCCACCTATCCTTTCTTCAATGCTTCTGCCTGAAAGTGGGCGTTGAGCGGGGATACGAGATCGTTGAGATTGCCGTTGAGCACGTCGGGAAGCTTATAGAGGGTGAGGCCTATCCGGTGGTCGGTCACGCGTCCCTGCGGGAAGTTATAGGTCCGTATGCGCTCGCTTCTATCCCCGGTTCCCACCTGTTTGCGTCGCTCCTCGGATATCTCCTGTTCCTTTTCGATTTCCATCTTTTCCTTGAGGCGCGCCCGTAGCACCCTCATGGCCTTTGCCTTGTTCTTGTGCTGCGATTTCTCGTCTTGACAGGTAACAACCATGCCCGTGGGTATGTGGGTCAGGCGTACGGCCGAGTCCGTGGTGTTCACGTGCTGGCCGCCCGGGCCGCTGCTCCGAAACAAATCGATGCGGATTTCGGCCGGGTTTATGGTGAGCTCCAGTTCTTCCGGTTCGGGAAGAACCGCCACGGTCACTGTGGAGGTGTGTATGCGTCCCTGGGCCTCCGTATCGGGGACTCTCTGCACCCTGTGAACACCGCTCTCATGCTGAAGCATGTTCCAGGCATCTTTGCCTTCGATCACAACAATGACCTCG
>DATKMQ010000008.1 GCA_035541755.1 Syntrophorhabdaceae bacterium | reverse complement strand
AAGGGTCACTGAGAGACAGTTTGAATTGAGACAGACAAGTGGTGATTACTATCTCTTCAAGAAACTCTCGGCTTTCAAATTGGAAAGCTTTCTTAAGAAGAACGTGGACCAGGCTGAAGAGCCTTTCGTTATCAAGAGCCTTGAAATGAAGGTCGAAGAAATCATGGATGTGGGCGCGCATCCGATAAGAATAAAGGGCAGGATCGATAGAATCGATTATGGCCAGCAAACAGGCGTATATACGATCATGGACTACAAAACGGGCGGGGCCAAACAATACTCGCAGAACATTGTGAAGCGGACCGATTTTCAATCCATGCAATCGATCCATGAAGAGGTGAACTCCTTTCAGCTTCCCCTCTATGTGTATCTCTTCGCGAAGTGCTTTTCCATCCCTCTCGAAAAGACCGAGGCGAGCCTCATACTGCTCAGAAATAACGAAAGGGAGGACTTGTTCGGCGGGCTTGCGCTGGAAGAAAAGCAGATCCTCTTCTCATCTTATATGGATGGTGTGGCTACGGTGATTAAGGACATACTTGATCCGGCAAAACCATTTGCTCCCTTTGACGCGGACTCCTGCAAGACCTGCGAATTCAGCGGGCTTTGCCATATGTGAAGGTAGCAGTGCTCTTCGGGCTTTGGCCGCCTCTTGCCCGGGGCGAAACTTTTTTTGGTGCTTGCCAGTACGATAATGACTATCACGATCCACCCGGCTCCCGCCATTGTTCATCTGTCGCCCTACTCTTCCTTTTGTCGGTTGCCTCTTTCTCAAGAAGCCCGTTTAAGATAGAATGACTGGAGCACATGAAGTGCACGTGAAACCATTTTAAGGAGGAATATTATGAGATCAAGACGCGGATTGGGAGCCTACATACTTATCATCCTCGGCGGAATTTTTCTGCTCTACAATTTCGGTTTACTGCCGCACCCGCTTTTTGCTCAGTGGTGGCCATTGATCCTCATCTTCGTCGGCGTTCTGTCGCTGATGCGCCGAGCATCCCGCAATGACCGGAAGGACGAAGAAAGAAAGGAATGACGCAGCTGCCCCGCGCCCTCTACGTGAGATGCAAAAGAGTGATCTCTGCAGGAACTCCGAGCCTCACCGGGGTAAACGTTGTACCTATTCCGCGGCTCACATAGAGACTCGCCCTGCCCATCCGATACAAACCTTCCGGGTAGGGCGTGATAAAATGCGCCGGGCTGATCGATACATAGGGCAGACTCACCTTGATTTGTCCTCCGTGGTAATGGCCTGCAAGGGTCAGGACAATCCCACGCTCGGCAGCCTGCGGGAAAATTTCGGGATGGTGCGTCAGAAGAAGCGTGGGGATATTGTGATCAAGTCCCTCGAGGGCCCTCGCAAGGGATGGCTGTCCACTTCTTAAGTCGTCGATGCCGGCCACCGCAAAAGATCTGCCCTGTACCTGGATGACCTTATGGGCATTGACCAGAAGCGGTACGTCGTACTTCTTGAAAACGGCCTCGATTTCACGTAATCTCCCATACCAATTCTCGTGATTACCGAGGGTAGCGAAGGTACCATATCTCGTTTTCACCCTCACAATCTCTTCCAGGCACTCAGGCAAAAAGGCTATCGAGTCCGAGATGAAATCACCGGTCAACACAAACAGATCCGGTTTAAGCGTTATCACCGTGTCCATGTAGCGCCGTATGTCTTCTCTCACCATGTAAACACCGGCATGGATATCGGTGATCTGAACCACCCGCATAGGGTATCCGAAAGGCAGGGTCAGCTCCATGACGTGGCCCTTCCTTTCCACGTACGCCGCGCCATATCCGGACATGACGAAGGGCGCCGCGGCAAGCGCAACTGACGAGGCTTTGAGAAACCTTCTGCGCCCCGGATCAGGAGCCGTTTTGCTTTTCACGCTCACGTAAACGATCATTTTGATTAAACCACCGACCAAGTGGACCGAGCCAAGAACCAGAGCGGAAGAGAGAGAACCAAAAATCCAGACCGCGGGGAGATAAAAGACAAAAGTGCGTATCTCCCACGATGGGTTCACCCAGGCAAGGTGGTGTCTAAAGAGCGTGCGCAGATTGACAACGCAGATAAGGACCATGATGAGACCCAGTAGAACTAACACCCCATGCACCAGGGGTCGCCGTCGGTCTGAGCACAGGATTATTCTCCGGATATACAAAAAAAGATATACCTGGGCCAATATCACAGCAGCGAGTATAGCAAAACGAAATATGCCGAAATGTAACCCGTGAGCCATAGCGCTCATCTACTACAGAACAGGGCGTCAGGGTGTCTTCGTGCGTGCCGGTATGATCTCGTATGAGCCTCCCCTACTTTAACAATGCAACCGCAATGACCAGTATGCCGAGCATTAATCGATACAGGGCAAAGGGCAGAAAACTCTTGGTTCTTACGTATCGAAGCAAGAAACCGATGCTCAACAAACCGGAGAGACAGGAAACAATCATACCGACCATGAATTCACCGGTTATCATTGACGAGTGAGAAAGAATGGTTGGCAACTTAACCATGGCCGCTCCGAAAATAATGGGGGTGGAAAGCAAAAATGAGAACCTCGCCGCCGTCTCTCTGGTGGTCCCCACGAGTAATCCCGTCATCATGGTAATCCCCGAGCGGGAGACGCCCGGTATGATGGCGAGGACCTGGGCCAGGCCGATGAGCAGGCTCTTACCCAGGGTAATGTGCTTGAGATCGATCTTCTTATTCGGTTTCTGGTCCGCCCAATAGAGAAAAAAACCCATGAGCATGAGAGGCACGGCAATGAGAAGGGGGCTCCTGAACACGGTCTCCGCCTTCTTTTCCAGGAGAAATCCCCCGATGGCGCCGGGAACGCTCGCCGCGACAATATACCAGAACAGACGTCCCTCACTGCTGCGGATGTCAGTAAAACCTTTGGCCAGAAGACGCACCCAGTCTTTCCAGAAATAGATAACCACCGCCACGAGGGTACCCACATGGAGGGCCACATCGAAGGTGAGCCCCGGGTCCGTCCACCGAAAAAACCAGGGAACCAGGATGAGGTGCGCCGAGCTCGATATGGGCAGGAATTCCCCCAAACCTTGAACCAATCCATATACCACAGCCTGCAAGATAGTCACATTTCTCTCCTTGTATAGATAGACTCTGCGATTTGCATTATATCAGTTCGGCGCCGAATAATAAACCGGGAAAAGCCTGGGTAGTGGGTCAGTTTGGTTTTTCAGACTGACCCACTACCAAAGCCTGGCAGATAGTTAAGCCGGGAATTCCTTTCACGCTTATTGTCTCCCTTTTATCGCCCCATGGATCAGTTCGTCGCCATATCGTTTTGTACGCGAGATCTTTGGGATACAATGGCTCTATGAAGAGAAACAAAGGATGGCCCACGATGCATAAAACATACGGCACATCTCACTACGCATCAGGACTATTCACAGGTCTTGCCCGCGCCGGGCAATCACATCATGACCAAAAAGAACGGTACGCAAGCATAGCTCACAATCTCAGAAAGGAGGATGAATCATGCCCCTTATTCGAATGAAACACATCAAGAAGGACTATTTCCTCGGTGAGACAACGGTACATGCCCTTCGGGGGATCGATCTGACGATCGACAAGGGAGAGTTCGTCGGCATATGGGGCCCGTCAGGTTCCGGCAAGACCACGCTGCTAAATCTCATCGGCGCCATCGATGAGCCGACACACGGAGATCTGGCAATTGCCGAAAGGGACGTTCGCACCCTTTCGGATAATCAGAGGAGCGATCTCCGAAACGAGACGATCGGCTACGTGTTCCAGGGGTTTAACCTTGTTCCCGTTCTTTCAGCTTTAGAGAACGTCATGCTTCCTCTTCAAATTCAGGGCGTCTGCCTCGGTGAGGCGAAAACAAGAGCATTACACAGACTCGAAGAGGTGGGCTTGAGTGAATTCGTGGGCCATCGCCCCTCCAAGATGTCAGGCGGGCAGCAGCAGAGGGTGGCCATCGCCAGGGCCCTCGTAAACAATCCTTTGCTGGTCATCGCCGACGAACCCACGGCAAATTTGGACTCCGAAACCGCACGCATGATCATTTCCATCATGCGCGACTTGAATGAAAAAGACCAGATCACCTTTATCTTCTCTACCCACGATCAACGGTTGCTTGATCGGGTAAAAAGGCTCGTCCGTCTCGAGGACGGCCAAATCATTGATGGAGGTATTGAGTCATGATACGATGGATGATACTTGCTATTCGGAATATTCTCAGAAATAAGCGTCGCTCCCTGGTGACGCTTCTCGCTATAGGCGTGGGTTTTGCGGCTATCAGCCTGTTTCGCGGCTATGTGAGCAACACCTATCAGGGTTTACAGACGTCGGCCATCCGGGGAGAGGGTTTAGGCCACCTCACCATCTATAAAGCGGGTTGGCTTGACAAGGGTAAGCTCGATCCCGAGCGGTATATGTTCTCCAGAGAAGAAATACAGAAAGTCACAAAGCTCACCACCGACGAGAAGGATGTCGTTCTGGCAACGCCCGAGATTAGTGTGAGCGGCATCGTCACCAACGGAACCGTGTCCACAATCTTTCTGGCGCAGGGCGTTATCCCCGAGGACGATAAAGTCATTAAGGGGGCCTGGGCAGCTTTCAGGCCCATCAAGGGCAAAACGCTGAACGATAATAAGACGTACGGCATTGAGATGGCACAGGATCTGTCCAAGCTTCTGAATCTCACACCGGGCAAGGACGGGGTTGTCATGACCCCTACGCTTTCCGGTCAGATGAACGCCATGGATATCCAGGTCTCCGGTGTGTACGATTCGGGCTCGGACGCGACCAATGACAAGTACATGCGTTTCACCTACGACTTCGCCCAATCTCTTCTTAACACACAGATGGCGGAGAAGATTGTGGTTCTGCTCGATGATACGAAAAAGACCGAGGGCATGCGAAACCTGCTCTCAGCTAAGATGAAAAAGTCCGGCATTGACTGTGAGATAAAAACCTGGAACGAGCTGTCATTATTTTACTCAAAGGTACGGGGCATGTTCGACATGATGTTCCTTTTCATCTTCTCCATCGTGCTCGTCATCGTTGTTATGAGCACCGTAAATACTATGGGTATGGCGGTTCTGGAAAGGACAAGGGAAATAGGGACATTGAGGGCGCTCGGCCTAAAAAGGAGGGGTGTGTCGTTGCTCTTCGCTATGGAGGGCGGACTCCTCGGCTTTATCGGCAGCTTGATCGGAGTCGTGCTGCACGTCGGAGGATGGGCGGCAATACGCGCCCTTTCGCCCACGTACACCCCTCCGGGCAGTTCGACGCCGGTGCCTTTGACTGTCAGCTTTGTACCGCAAACCCTCCTCGTATTGATTCTCTGTCTTATCGTGCTTTCACTCACGGCTGCCATCATTCCGGCGCGGCGGGCAGCGCGACAAAACGTGGTGGACGCACTGGGCCATGTGTAACGAAACATTGTTGATGGACGGGTCGGCATGGATGCTATGCGAGAGTCCAAACAAGAAAGATACAACGGATCAAAGGAGGTATAATGATTATGAATAATCAATCTGCGGCAAGATATTTGATGGTTCTCGGCTTTGTCATGATGTTCTTTCTCAGTCCACCCGCTCCCCGGGCCCACGCAGCCCTGACTCCGCAGGAGATCCTCAAGAAAGCAGATGAGGCCCGGGGCAACGCCGAAGGGGTCGAGTGGGAGATCCTAATCGAATCCATCGAGGCCGGTCGAGAACAACAGAGGACCATTAGAGTCACGGCAAGAAATTTCAATTCCCTGGCGGAATTTCTCGCGCCCCCGAACGTCAAGGGTCAGAAGATCCTGATGCTGGACCGCAACATGTGGTTCGCCAAGCCGGGACTTTCCAAGCCGGTGCCCATTTCCCCCAGACAGAAACTCATGGGCGGTGCCGCCAATGGAGACATAGCGTCGACAAACTACGCAGGCGATTATAAAATCGTCCATGCTTCCGAGGAGACTTTCGCCGGCGAACCCTGTTACCTCTTCGACTTGAGCGCCATCGATAACAGGGCCACCTATGACAAGATAAAGTACTGGATATCAAAGGAACGGCTCGTGGGGCTTAAGGCCGAATTCTATACGGTTTCGGGAAAGATGTTTAAGACAGCCGTATTTGAATACAAGAACAGTATCGTCATCGATGGAAGCCCGCGGGAATTCATTTCCAAGATGATCATTACGAGCGCCATCATAAAGGAAGACGTGACGACCATGGACTATCGCAAGGTGTCGATCAAGAAGGTACCCGACTCCACGTTCAATTTAAACCTCCTGACAAGATAGGAGAACGGGAATGGGCCGCCGTGTGACAACAAGAAAATATATCCTCTTCACCATAATCCTATGCGTGTTTGTCTCAGGATTGTGGTCCGATCGGACGGCGGCAGACGAGACCAAGACATCATCTGAGGCGCCGGTCACGAAGATCCTGGCAGAACGCTTCTCAATGGATTTCCGGACCCTCGCCTATGGCACCGTTCAAGAGCCGGCCGCCTCAAGCCAGAACCCGGGTAACAGTTTTCTGCAAATACCGCGCTATCTCGGCGATCTGGAGCTACGGCCTGACCTGCGTTTCAGCGCGGACCCGCTGGATTTGAGCGCTAAACCGAGGATGCGGCTTGAATTGAGCGACTGGAATTCCGGTATCCGCGATGGCGATACCGACTGGGATAACGACTGGTATGTGAATGAGTGGCTCGCCCGGTTAAAGATGCGTGAGAACCTCTTTCTCTCTTACGGACGCGAAAATCTGCAATGGGGGCCTTCATTTCTGTTTTCCCCATCCAATCCTTTCTTTCCTGACAACGGCCGGCGTAATCCCTATCTTGAGGTGCCCGGCATGGATTTCGCTCGCCTGGTCTTTTTGCCTGCAAGTTTCTGGACTGTCTCGCTTATCGCTAATACGGATGAAGGGCGAAACAAAATTACCGGCCCCGCACCTTTCGAGAAGACCTACTCCCTCAAAGTCGACTATACGGGCCGCGAGAACTATGCTTCCACTATCTTCTCTCACCGGCAGGACTCAGGCAAGAATTCGCTCGGATTTTTCGGAGGATGGACTGTATCAGATGCGGTACTACTTTATGCCGAAGGTGCCCTCACGCAAGGCAGCAAGGCACTCTATCCTCAGAAAGACTATTCTCCTCTCGGCGCTTCCCTTCAACCGATCTATCAGAGTAATCATGCGCTCACCCCCGTTATCCTCATAGGTGGCTCCTATACCTTCGAATCAAAGGGCACGCTCACCCTGGAATACGCTCACAACGGAGCCGGATTGAGCGATGCACAGGCAGACCGGTATTACATTTTACGACAGGCAGCCGCCAATCAGTTTGGCGGCGGACCCCTCTCGGGGCTGGCCGCCATGTCTCTCGGTCAGGCGGCTGACACGGGACTTAAGTTCCTGCGCAGAAATTATGCCCTCCTCCAGTATACCCAGAACAATATCATGAACAACATCGATCTCACGCTGCGCTTAACCCAGAACCTTGACGACGGCTCTTGTCAATTGACCCCGCTTGTGACATACTCTCTGGGTAACCATCTGGAATTGTTTTCCGTGAGCACGCTCGATGGCGGGAACAAAAATACGGAGTTTGGCAGCATTCTCGATTATCAACTGATGATGGGGGTTAAATATACCTTCTAAATGGAAATGATCCGGTGAAACGACCATGGAAAAGATAATAGTACACCACGATGCGAAACATGTGCTGATGGATTTGCTCTATACAGTCATCATCTGTTTTATCATTGCTGGGCTGCTGACCGTGACGGGTGAAAATCCGTTTCGCGTGAACCTGGTAATGTCTCTCTGTTTCGGCTTCTCTGTCTGTTTGACCACTATGCTCATGCTCGAGATCTTCAAGCCGGAAAGACGGGCCACCCTATTCTTCGTATTCGCGATCGGCATCACGGTCGGAATGACGATCGGTCTTGTCATCGGCGCTTTTGCGCTTAATCGGTTATATTCCATCACGCTCAAAGTGCCTGACAAGGATTTAGTTGCCACCATCGTCTCTGCCATTACCATAACGAGCGTAGTCGCCTACTTCTTTTATTCCAAAGCGCGACTCAAAAGCACCAGACGCATCATTGAGGAAGAGCGGGTCAATCGACTCTTGAGCGAGAAAGAGGCCCTCGAAGCAAGACTCAGGCTGCTTCAGGCCCAGATTGAACCCCATTTTCTCTTCAATACGCTTTCCAACGTGTTAAGCCTTGTAGACACGGACCCGGCAAAAGGCAAATCCATGCTCACCGATTTGATTCGATACCTCCGCACCTCTCTGTCGAGGACCCTTCCCGAGACCACAACCCTGAGTCAGGAGATGGAGATGATCAGGTCATATCTGAACATACAAAAGATCAGGATGGACGAGCGACTCAGCTTCACCATCGAATTTCCCGATGCCTTGGGACAACAGCCCTTTCCTCCCATGCTCATCCAACCCATCGTGGAGAACGCCATAAAACACGGTCTTGAACCCACAATAGATGGAGGAACCGTGGCTGTCAGAGCAACAAAGCAGGATGGCCGTATCAGGATTGAAGTGGTGGACACGGGCATGGGATTCTCGGCTTATCAGAAAAATGGGGTCGGCATAGCGAACGTGAAAGAGCGTTTGAAATTGCTCTTTGGAGAAAACGGCCGCTTCACTCTGGAAGAAAACAAACCAACGGGTGTGCGAGCTGTGATCGAGGTACCCGAACATGACGTATAAGGCCATCATCGCCGATGATGAAAAGGAATTACGCACATATCTCAAATCTCTGCTTGGGGAGATCTGGCCCGAGCTTGCTATATGCGGGGAGGCAAAGAACGGGAAAGAGGCGCTTGCTTTAATTGAAACCGAGCGCCCACAGATTGCCTTCCTTGACATCAGGATGCCGGGCGTAAGCGGCATGGATGTGGCGAGTCAGATTGCCGGCCTCTGTCGCATCGTATTTGTCACGGCTTTTGATCAGTACGCGGTAGAAGCATTTGAACGAGAGGCCGTGGATTACTTGTTGAAGCCCGTCTCGAAAGACCGGCTGATTCAGACAGTAACACGCCTCAAAAGCCAGCTCGATGCTTCCTCTGAACCGCCAAAAGAGCTGGCCCACGTCGTAGAGGAGCTTCTTTTGAAGCTTAACGGCGGGGTAGCGCCGGAGTTTCTCCGCTGGATCAGGACTCAGCACAAGGAGAGTGTGCGGCTCATACCGGTAGAAGAAGTGGACTACTTCAGGGCCGAGGATAAGTACACCATCGTCATGACGAAACAGGGTGAATCACTCATCAAGAAGAGTATCAAGGAACTGGCGGCGGAGCTTGATCCCAACCAGTTCTGGCAGATACACCGGGGCATCATCGTGAACGTATCCAGGATAGACAGGGTAAGCCGTTCGCTTACCGGGCGGGGAACGTTAAAGCTCAAAGAGAGGCCCGAACTGCTTACGGTGAGCCGCAATTATCTTCATCTCTTCAAACAGATGTAAGTCGTTCTCCCGGTGCAACACACCATGCTTTATCCGTAAGAAGGCTGCCTGTCGATTGGACGGCACGGATCGCCATGCGGCGATCGGCTTTAAAGCTTCGGAAAGCAATCTGTCCGACATAGGACGCAAAAAAGATTGAGCACGGGATAGCAATCGGTCAAGCAAAAAGCCCTTTGAATTTGTGCGGCAATATAGTATTTTGTCCGCAGTATTAAGGAGAACGGATGGAAAAGAAATTCGGAACCGATATGACCGTGGGCAGCATCCCTCGGCACCTTTTGCGCTTTTCAATCCCTATGCTTGTAGGGAACCTCATCCAGATCGGTTACAGCATTGTGAATACTATATGGGTGGGACACCTCGTGGGAGAAGACGCCGTGGGCGCCGTGGGGGTCAGCTTCCCTGTCTTTTTCACTCTGATCGGGCTGGCTATGGGTATATCCATGGCATCCACCATACTCATCTCGCAGTATTACGGGGCAAAACACTATAAGATGGTTGAGAAAGCGGTAGATAATTCGTTTGCCCTGGCACTCATTATAGGATGCGTCTTGACCGTCGCCGCCATACTGTCGAGCGATTTCCTTCTTAAGATGATGGATACGCCTCAGGAGAATTTCGCCATGGCATCGAGCTATCTCAAAATAACGCTTGCCGGCTTCATACTCTTTTACCTGGGACTTCTCATAAACTCCATACTCCGGGGCATCGGTGACACCGTGACGCCGCTCATGTTCATGTCCGTCGGGATCGGGATTAACGCGGTGCTTGATCCTTTTCTCATCGGCGGTTTCGGCCCTTTCGTGAGCCACGGGCTTAACGGGGCAGCTTACGCCACGCTGATATCGCAGGCCATAGCAGTGGGGATCAGTATCTTATATCTCAATCGGAAAGGCCATTTTGTGGCGTTCAATCTGAGAAGGCTCGCGCTGGATAAGCACATCACTGCGCTCCTCTTTCGAATCGGCCTCCCCTCAATCGTGCAGCAATCCTTGATCTCCATCAGCAGCATGTTCGTCTCGACGTTCGTGAACTCCTTCGGCAGCGCAGCCACGAATGCTTTCGGGGCAGTAGTACGGGTTGATATGTTCGCCTTCATGCCCGCCATGTCCATGAGCATGGCGGTAGCCGCACTCACGGGACAGAACTTGGGCGCTCACAGGCCGCAACGGGTAAAAGACATATTCAGGTGGGGTGTGGTCATGACCTCCTGCATCACCGTTCTCATATCGGTAACGGTTGTCTTGCTTTCGAGAATCATACTGATCATGTTCGGCCTGGGAGACGACGCAAAGGTCATGGGCATCGGCATCAGCTATCTGCATATTGTAGGCTCCTGTTACATTTTCTTCGGCATCATGTTCATATCGAACGGCGTGATAAACGGCGCGGGGCATACCATTATAACCATGACGTTTTCACTGTTATCGCTCTGGCTTGTGCGGGTACCCCTTTCGTGGTATTTGTCAAAGACAAGTCTCGGGATCAGGGGTATATGGGCGGCGGTCGCCCTTAGCTTCCTTGTAACCATGGCGGTCAGCCTCACCTATTATTTGTCGGGACGATGGAAGAAATCTGTCATTATCAAGGCGCCCGCGCCTGTGCAGTACGTGGAGTAAGCCCTCGCAGTGCAATTTTGTCACACACCGGGTAGGAAGCGAGCGCTCAACTCAATTGTGGAGAAGATGTTCTTTCGAACTTCCATGAAGGAGTCATATTGCATGCTGCATCTACGCGTGCTATCTTGTCATAAGTGACAATCGAATAGTGTGGGAACATGGTACAACTTATCTCTCACACGACGGAGGAAAGATGACAATCAGGCCGAGCATTAAGGAGCTTTTCTGGATGGTTCCCGGGGCAATCATCATGCTTCTCTTCGTTCTTGTGGCCGCTCATTTCCACAAAGAACATAATCCGGTGAAAGAACTGGCTCAAAAAGCAAGGCTGGTTGATCTGGTCGGCCGCATGCGGTTTGGCGTTTCGTCCGCCTCCGAGGCGGAGAAGAGCGCCGTTATGGCTATTACAGACAAAGACTCAATAACCTTTGCCGATCAAGCCAGGCGCGCCACCGAAGAGGTAGAGCGACAACGCGAGGAATTGGAGCGGCTTCTCAAAACGAATCTTAAGCAGAATGAGGCGGATCTGTTCACCCAATTCTCGCAGGCTTTTACAGAATTCCAACGCATCGATAAGGACCTCTTGACGCTTGCGGTGAAGAATTCAAACCTCAAGGCCTATGATTTGGCCTACGGTCCCGCACACGAGGCCGTAGGCGAGATGATTACAGCGCTTTCTCACGTGGTGACGACAAATGGGGGTGCAGCAGAGGCGAACAAAATCATGCGTCTCGCCACGGTCGCTGAGATCAGCGCACTCCGGATTGAAACCCTCCTCGCACCGCACATCTCGGAAGAAAGCAACGAGAAGATGAACAGGATGGAGGCCTCGATGAGTAAAGAAGACGAACGGGTCTTAAGCGCCTTGAGCGGATTAAAGGAGACCCCGGGGCTTATCGACGAAGCCGATCTCGCGAAAGCGCGATCAAGTTATGGCCGGTTTGGTGAAATCAGGCATAAAATCCTGGCGCTCTCACGAGAAAACACTAATGTCCGTTCACTTGAGATCTCGCTGAATGAAAAGCGCAAGATAACCCTTTTGTGCGAGGATACACTCAAGGCTTTAAAAGACGCCATCGAAGAAGAGCCCGTTCGAGGCGTCACCTACGGTCGTCCTGAACGGCCCCGGTAAACGGCCGAGCCCGGTTTAGGCTCCGTTTGTCAGGCGTCAAGTAGGTCCTTCCGCCAAATTGTCGGATCTGCGCCGTTTTCTCGAAGTGCAGGAATCGGTCGCATTATCGCTTAATGGTTTATTTCCTCACGCGGATGATTCGTGATATGAATATGGTGTAGCGGACCCATAGGAACAACAGGAGGTGTGATGATGGAAAGCGAGTTTCATCCGTGGTTTCATGATCTTCAAGCGGCAAGAACGGTCGCGGCGTTAAAGAAAAATAACTTTGATGCGCACTGGGTTACTGATATGAAAACTCTTCTGGAATCCATTTTCAATATGATCCCGGAGGGTGCGACGGTGGGTGTGGGAGGCTCAGTCACGCTTAATCAGATCGGCTTCTTCGAAGCCGCTGAGGAACGTCAGATCAAGGTCCTCAACCCCTCCCTCCAAAAACTCTCCATGGAGGATTTTATAGGTGAGCGCAGACAGATTCTGACTGCCGACGTTTTCTTAAGCAGCGCAAATGCCATTACCGAAGACGGTATGATTTTCAACATCGACGGCACGGGGAACCGGGTCGCCTCAATGATGTTCGGTCCAAAAAAGGTGATTCTCGTGTGCGGCATCAATAAGGTGGTGAAAGATGCGAACTCGGCGTACAAGAAGGTGAGGGAGTTCACAGCGCCTATGAATGCCAGGAGGATCGGGCTCAAGACTCCCTGTGCTGAAACGGGGGTTTGTGTCGATTGTGCGTCGCCACAGCGGATATGCAACATCTTCGTTACCATGGCTAAAAGGCCGGTTCGTACCGACATGACTGTGTTCCTGGTCAACGAACGTCTCGGGTTCTGAAGAGGGAAATTGGCCTGCGATAGAACTTAAAAAGGCGGTCAAATATCTGTCACGCTGTTTAAGATATACACCCTCAGCCGCGTTTGAAAACAGTTGCACATGTGAACGGGTAGAAAACACTGCTTGTGACATGGTATACTTGACTTCACCACGGCCATAAAGCGATGAATATAGACCCGATCGGCAGCGGCGAGCGAGACCCAGAGATAGACAAAGAATCTGTATGGATTCGACGGTCCTTTGTGCACTACGGAGGAGCGCTTTTAGCGGTCATCTTCACAACTTTCATCGGCAAGCTTCTTGCCCCTTATTTTGACCTCATCAATATCGCGATTTTGTATCTCCTGCCGGTACTCGTCGCCGCCGTGCGATGGGGCCGCAGGCCTTCCTTTTTCGCTGCGGGCTTGAGCGTATTCGCTTTCGATTTTTTCTTCGTACCTCCTGTCTTCAGCCTCAGCGTTCATGACATGCGCCACTTTTTCATCTTTGCCATGTTTCTCATCGTGGCCATCGTTACCGGCACAATGGCAACAAGACTTCGTACCGAACTTGCAAAGACTCAGGAGAGGGAATTAAGGACCCTTGCACTGTATGATTTGAGCCGAAAGATCGCAGCGGAAAGCGATCTGCAACGGGTATTACAAATGGTCGTACAAAAGGTGGCCGAGAGCGTGAGCGGTGAGGTTGTCATGCTTGTCCGCAGCGTCGATACAGATGCGCTCCTTGAAGTGGCGGCTTATCCGGCGCATGATAGACTCTTTGACGACAAAGAACAGGCGGTCACGCGCTGGGTCATGGGGCATGGGGAGAAGGCCGGCAAGGGAACGGAGGTGCTCTCTGCAGCAGAGTGGCTCTTCTTTCCCGTCAAAGCGGAAGATAAGACCCTTGCCGCCCTCGCCGTCAAGACGAAACCGGCGGAAAGAGCTCTCACCTCTGAGCAACTTCAGCTTATTGAGGCATTTTCCAATCTTGCTGCTGTGGCTATTATCCGGGTCAACCTCGCACACGAGGCCGAGCAAGCTAAGTGGCTTTCGGAATCAGAGAAGCTCCACGCGGCGCTCCTCAATTCGATCTCGCACGACCTGCGTACGCCTCTTGCCGCGATCACAGGCGCGGTCACGAGTCTTATTTGCAAGGAAACAGCATACAACGCAAACACAGAGAAGACGCTGCTCCATACCATAAACCAGGGCGCCCAGCGTCTCAACCGTCTTGTGGGGAATCTGCTCGATATGGTCCGCTTGGAGAGTGGTATACTCAAGCTCAATACCCAGTGGTGTGATGTCGAGGACGTTGTGGGTGTGGCATTAAGGGAGATGAAGGACATGCTTCAACCTCATCCGTTGGACGTGAAGATACCCCAGGGTCTTCCTCTGGTAAAGGCCGATTTCGGCCTTGTTGAACATGTGCTCATGAATCTTCTCGAAAACGCAGTCAAGTATTCCCCCGAAGGGGGCACGATCTCTGTCGCCGCTCGATACGCAGAGGGTTTGCTCTATGTCTCAATCGCCGACCGCGGCCCCACAATTCCTCACCCCGAAAGGGAACGGGTTTTTGACAAGTTCTACCGCCTCAATTCCGCTAAAAAGACAAGCGGAACAGGCATGGGTTTATCAATCTGCAAGGGGATTGTCGAGGCCCACGGCGGCAAGATATGGGTTGACCCTTCCTACGACACAGGCACTCAGTTTGTCTTCTTTCTACCCGTGCCGGAACAACCGGGACCTCTGTCCGATACCCGGGAGGAGGTATCCCATGCTCTCTGAGGGCGCGCGTATTCTGGTTATTGATGATGAGAAACAGATACGGCTGATGTTAAAGATGGCGCTTGCCGGTTATGGATACGAGGTGGCCGAGGCGGCCTCAGCGCAGGAAGGTTTAAACCAGACCGCGATCTTCCATCCCGATCTTATTATACTCGATCTCGGCCTACCCGATCAGAGCGGCGTGGAGGTCATCAAAAGGCTCCGTGAGTGGACCAGGACGCCCATCATTGTTCTCTCGGTGCGCGAAGACGAAGAGGATAAGATTGGGGCACTCGATGTGGGCGCCGACGATTACGTCACCAAGCCTTTCAACATGGGAGAGCTTCTCGCCAGGCTTCGTGTGGCCTTACGCCATGTAGCCAAATCCGAAGATGAGCCGGTGCTATCCCTGGGCAGACTCACTATAGATTTGGCCCGTCGTCTCGTGCTTTTAGACGGCGAAGAGGTGAAGCTCACGCCCACAGAATACGAAATCCTCAAATACCTGGCCTTACAGACCGGTCGCGTTGTCACCCACAGGCAGCTCTTGCGTGCGATATGGGGGCCCAATTATCAGGACCAAACCCAATACCTGCGCGTCTACGTGGCTCAGCTCAGGCGTAAAATCGAGACCGATCCGTCGCAGCCCGTATATATCATAACGGAACCGGGCGTCGGCTATCGCCTGATAGCCCACGAGTGATTGCAAACATCTTAAACCCCTTAATCCAACATTCTCGATTTCATCGTACGTTTCGATCTCAGCCGGAAAGATAAAATAGGCGAGAATAGATGCGCCACGATCCCCCAGAACCGCTCCGCAGTGGATTTGATTATGCGCCCACGGACGGGCGTAAAGAAACACATACACTATAGCGTGAAATCCTGATCTTTATGTTTTCTTTATGCCTTGCGCCGATCTTTTAACGCCAAATTTATACCCAATCAGATAATAATGTTTACATTGTTGAAGGATGGCACAGGGAGGTAGCGTTCTATGGCCACAGACATATCATTCATTATAATCTTTCTTGTCGTTCTCGTACTCCTGGCCGTGCCCATGGGCAGCTACATGGCGAGTGTCTTCTCCGGAAGACCCACCTTTATGACACCGCTCGTTCGCCCTCTCGAACGTCTGATCTTGAGACTTTGCATGGTGCAGGAATCCGAGGACATGTCATGGAGGCAGTACGCCTTCGCTTTTCTCATCTTCAACGGCATCGGTTTTGTGGCCCTATTCGTCCTGCAGCTCGCCCAGGGGCATCTGCCTCTCAACCCCATGGACTTCGGCGCAGTACGCTGGGACACGGCGCTCAATACAGCCGTTTCGTTTGTTACCAACACAAACTGGCAGGCCTACGGCGGGGAGACGACTATGAGTTATCTGACCCAGATGCTCGGAATGACTGTGCAGAACTTTGTCTCCTCCGCAGTGGGCGTAGCGGTTCTGTTGCCGCTCGTCCGGGCCTTCACCTATAAATTGAAGGAGACTATCGGCAACTTCTGGGTCGATATGACCCGGGTCGTGCTCTACGTGCTTCTCCCCTTAAGCATTATTTTCGCATTCCTCCTTGTGTCCCAGGGTGTTGTACAGAGCTTTCATCCTTACGTAAAGGCTGAGACACTTAAAGGGGCCGAACAGGTCATAGCCGTGGGCCCCGCGGCCTCGCAGATCGCCATCAAACAGCTTGGCTCCAACGGCGGCGGTTTCTTCAACGCAAATTCGGCCCATCCCTTCGAAAACCCGACTCCCATCTCCAACGCATTGGAACTTTTTGCCATTCTTCTCATACCGGCAGCCTTGCCTTTTACTTTCGGCAGGATGGTAAATAACCGGCAACAGGGCCTGGCTATTTTTGTCGCGATGATGGTGCTTTTCTTGGTGGGTCTTTGTGGCGTGCTCGCGGCCGAGTGGAGCACAAACCCGCTCCTTTTAAAAGCCGGCATCAAAGACGGGATCAATATGGAGGGTAAGGAGGTCCGCTTCGGTGTCACTCAGTCGGCTCTCTGGGCTGAGACTACAACCGTCACATCCAACGGGTCGGTCAATAGCATGCACGACAGCGCCATGCCGCTCGCCGGCCTTATCTGTATGTTCAACATGGCCATAGGCGAGGTCATTTTTGGTGGCGTGGGTGTGGGCCTCATCGGTATGCTCATGTACGCTATTCTCGCCATGTTTCTCGCCGGACTCATGATCGGCCGCACACCGGAGTTTCTCGGAAAAAAACTCGAATCGTATGAAATGATCATGGCTGTGATCGTGATCGTGGCCCCTGCCATTGCGTCGCTCATCTTCGCCGCCATAGCCGTGACCACGAAAACGGGGCTCGCGAGCCTTGGTAACGCTGGACCGCATGGCCTCTCCGAGATACTCTATGCCTTCTTCTCCGCTGCGGGCAATAACGGTTCGGCTTTTGCCGGCCTCAATGCTAATACAGTCTTTTATAACCTTACCTTGAGCTTCGTCATGATCGTGGGGCGGTTCATGACCATTCTCCCGGCCCTCGCCGTCGCAGGCTCTCTGGCCCGGAAGAAAATAGTGCCGGCCACAACCGCTACATTCCCCACAGCGAGCCCGCTCTTTGCCGGTTTGCTCGTGAGCGTGGTCGTCGTCGTAGGGGCCCTTACGTTCTTTCCCGCTCTGGTGCTCGGACCTTTTCTTGAGCATCTCATGATTCTTGCCGGTCACACATTCTGAGGAGGAAATCCGCCGTGGAAAATCAAAAAACTAGCTTCTGGAAACCCGGCCTCATGCGTTCCTCCATTAAAGGCTCTTTTTTGAGGCTCGATCCCAGGACCCTGTGGCGCAATCCCGTTATGTTCGTGGTGGAAATAGTCTCGGTCATCACCACGATCATATCGATCAGCGATCTTGTACACAGCGGCCCATTCGGGTTCAGCGTTCATATCAGCATATGGCTCTGGTTCACGGTGCTCTTTGCCAATTTCGCCGAAGCCCTAGCAGAAGGGCGCGGAAAAGCGCAGGCGGAGACGCTGCGACGGGCCAGGAGCGAGGCCCACGCCAAACGGATAGGATCGGACGGAACACCTGAAACCATTCCTGCCCTTTCCCTGCGCAAGGACGATTGCGTGATCGTAGAAGACAATGATCCGGTGCCGAGCGATGGAGAGATCGTGGAAGGCGTGGCCCTGGTCGATGAATCGGCCGTGACCGGTGAATCCGCCCCGGTTATTCGGGAGGCAAAAGGAGACCGCAGTGGTGTCACAGGGGGCACGCGTGTCTTGTCCGGACGCATTACCGTGCGCATAACGGCAAATCCAGGTGAGACCTTTCTTGATCATATGATCTCCATGGTGGAAAGCGCAAAGCGACAAAAGACACCCAACGAGCGCGCCCTCGAAATACTCCTCGTGGGACTCACGGTGCTCTTTCTCGTGGTCGTCGCTACCCTTTCGCCTTTTGCAGCGTATACGGGTGTTGGCACCACGGTGCCTGTGCTTGTGGCCCTCCTCGTGTGCCTCATACCGACAACAATCGGCGGTCTGCTGCCTGCTATAGGTATCGCCGGCATGGACCGGCTCATCCGGCACAATGTGATCGCACTCTCGGGCAGGGCTGTAGAGGCCTCTGGCGATGTCAACGTGGTACTCCTCGACAAAACCGGAACTATCACACTGGGAAACCGTATGGCCGCCGATTTCATCACCGCTTCGGGCATCTCGGGTGAGGAGTTGATGGAAGCCGCTCTTCTGGCCTCGCTGGCAGATGAGACGCCGGAAGGCAGGAGCATCGTGGCCTTAGCCAAACACCATTTGAGCGTCCACGGTCGCGACATCAAGACCGCCTCGGGGGCCGTCTTCATTCCGTTTACTCCTGAACTAAGAATGAGCGGCATCACCTGGGATGGAAGGGAAATTCGCAAGGGTGCCGCAGATGCGGTCTTTCAGTTCGTGGTCGAGAAAGGCGGGGCGGTGCCGGAAAGCGTGGCTATGTCTGTGGACCGCATCGGCCGCGAGGGCGGGACCCCTCTTGTGGTAGCCGATTCCGCAAAGGCACTCGGTGTCATCTATCTCAAAGATATGCTCAAGGAAGGTATCAAGGAACGGCTCCATCAGCTTCGCCTCCTCGGTATTCGGTCAATCATGATCACCGGCGATAATCCGCTCACAGCCGCCGCCATAGCGGCCGAGGCAGGCATTGACGATTTCGTTGCCCAGGCCCGCCCTGAGGAAAAATTGAAGCTCATTCGCACGTATCAGGCGGAAGGCAATCTCGTCGCTATGATCGGAGACGGTACCAATGACGCGCCGGCACTCGCCCAGGCCGATGTGGCCGTTGCCATGAACGCGGGCACACAGGCGTCCCGGGAGGCAGCAAATATGGTGGACCTCGACTCGAATCCGACCAAGCTCCTGGATATCGTCGAGATCGGAAAACAGATCCTCATGACACGTGGAGCACTCACCACCTTCAGTGTGGCTAATGACGTGGCCAAATATTTCGCCATCATCCCCGCCATCTTCGTTAGCGCCTTCCCTGTGCTCGGCCTGCTCAACATTATGAGGCTCGCAACGCCTGCCAGTGCGATCCTTTCAGCCATAATATTCAATGCCATAATCATCCCCATGCTCATACCCTTATCGCTCAAGGGCATCAAGTACCGTCCTACCACGGCTATGAACCTTTTGACGAGAAACCTCGTGATCTACGGCGTGGGCGGACTCATTTTGCCCTTCATAGGCATCAAACTCATCGATCTCGCGATCATGCTTTTGCATCTCGCTTAAGGAGGCGTGCCATGAAATATCTCATTCGCTCTGTGCTCACCTTCATCGTGATGTCCGTTTTAACAGGACTTGTTTATCCCTTCATCGTAAGCGGCATATCGAATCTCACGATGAACTATCAGGCGCAGGGTAGCCTCATCAGGTCAAATGACAGAATAGTGGGAAGCAGACTCATCGGCCAGGATTTTTCCGGCCCGGCCTATTTTCATGGGCGTCCCTCAGCGCTCCCCAAACCCTATGACGCAAGTAATTCCGGAGGCAGCAACGCGGGACCGTCGAATAGCTCATTCCTTAAAGACGTGACAGCCAGGGTAGCGTCGCTTCGCACAGAGAATGGTCTTGAAAGCGCTACGCCCCTGCCTGCCGACCTCGTCCTCGCTTCGGCAAGCGGACTTGATCCCCACATCAGTGTACAGTCAGCCCTCGTTCAAAAGGCGCGAGTGGCGAGAGAACGTGGTCTTTCGGGCGAAATCGTGGAGAAGACCATTGAGCGTGTGGCGCAGAAGCAATATTTCTGGGCAGATACAATGGTCAATGTTTTGGAACTGAACCTTGCCATGGATAACCTTTCCAAAAAAACCGATGCTCACGGAGGAAACAAATGAACCGTTTCAAACTATCCAGCCTCCTGGCCGTTCTCTTAGCGACAATAGCCGTTCTCTGCGTGGCAACGCTCTTCATTGTTTTCCCCGCTAGAACCCAAACGAACGGAAGGGAACGGGGGGCTTTTCCGGACTGTCAGCAGGAATGTCTTTATCGGCATACGCATCAAATACGGAATATTGAGGATGACTATGCAAACACCCACAACAAGCTCACTTTCCAAGATGAGGTGGAGAAGGCGGTGGCGCAATACTCTTCGTGCATAGAGAATTGCAGGCAACCGTATCCTGTTAAGTAGTTCTCTTGCGGGCAGTCCTACCCCCCCAACGTCGGCACGACCCTATACATGTATCCAACGCACGGCGCCGAGCGATGACAGCCCCGATATGGCGCTCAGTATTCTGCGCTGGTCCAAAAGTAGCCCCTTATATGAATGGCTAATGCCTATGACACCGACCGTCTCTTCCTGAGTTTTCATGGGCACAAAACAGACCTTGACATCGGCTAAGGTCTGAGTGCCGGCGCCGGCAATCTCTCCATGCCGGTAGGTCCATTCGGCCACGGCAATTTCGTGGGGGCTCAAGTTTGTATCCGGTCTGCTCTTTGCCCACACCTGAAGTGCGCCGTCCTTCCGGCTGAAGAGTACGAAGGCCGGCACATCCGTCACCTTCGTGATGTACTTGATCAGAATATGACTGATGTCGTCGAGCACAGTTGTGCGTAACAGAGGAAGAATATTCTTCAGGTCCGTCGGGTTCTCCGTAAACCCGTCCACGAGTTGCTCCACTGGGGGCATCATGAGAAGTTCCTTGCTCATCTCTTCGATGAGGGAGATCCGCTCCACACGAAGTTGCAGGGAACGGTTCTGCTGTCTGGTTATCTTGACGAGATGGCCCACGACCACGGAGGTGAAAAAGAATACCACCACATTAACCACATCGTAGGTGTGATACATACTGAAGCTAAAACGGGGCTCCACGAAGAAGTAGTCAAAAATCAAGAGGCTCACTATGGACGCGAATAAGGAGGGCATCATGCCGAAGAAAAGCGCGCTCGCTATGGTTGCAACGAGATAGAGAAATACGAGCGTCCTCGGATGGATAACCGTCTGGAGAAAAAAGTTGAGACCGGTAATGGCGGCAATCATGACGAGCGGGACCGCGTAGGCTTTAGGGTGAAAAGCAAACACCCTCGTGTCAGGCCTTACCACCACTTCTTTCTTGGTAACCATGGGGGTCACGAGGTGGATTTCGCAATCAGTCTTCGCCTGGAGCAAGCGATCAATGGGGGATTCTTTCCAAAATCTGGATAGGGGAGACCTTAACGGTTTTCCGATGACGATATGGGTGATACTCTTCTCCCCGGCAAAACGGAGTATTTCATCGGCGATATCAGTTCCGGTCAGGGTTAGAGTCTTTGCGCCCAGTTCTTCAGCCAGATTCAGGGCATTTGCCAGATATCCCTTTTCCGCCTCCGATGGCTCTTTGAGGGACGGCGCATTCACATAGACGGCATACCAATCGGCATGCGTATCGTGCGCGATATTATAGGCGCGGCGCAGCAATTGCTCGGCGTACTGGTTGGGTGCAATGCAGACTACAAGCCTCTCTCCCGCGGGCCAGATACCTGTGATCGCCTTGGCCTTCATATAATTG
>DATKMQ010000007.1 GCA_035541755.1 Syntrophorhabdaceae bacterium | reverse complement strand
CGTCAAGAATATCAAGGAGCCGGTCAGGGTATACCGCATTCTGATGGAGCCGGGGGTTAAAGAGGTCACCGCGGATAAAAGGGATAAGAGACCATGGCAGCGGCTGGCTCTCCCCTTAGGGGTTGTCCTGATTCTGGTAGTCGCTCTCTTCGCGGTCTGGCGTTTACACCTGCGTCCCACGGCCCCTCCCGGAGAGGTTGTCTCCACGGAGAAGATGGCCTTCCCTCTTCCAGATAAGCCCTCCATTGCGGTGCTACCCTTCGTGAACATGAGCGGCGATCCTGAGCAGGAATATTTCAGTGATGGGATCACAGAGGACATCATCACCAACCTATCCAAGCTCTCCAGGATCTTTGTCGTCTCCCGGAATTCCACCTTCCTGTACAAAGGGAAACAGGTAAAGATTGAGGAGGTGGCGAAGGACCTTGGAGTTAGCCATGTGTTGGAAGGGAGCGTGCGTCGAGCGAGCGGCAGGGTGCGCATTACCGCCCAGCTCATCGATGGCAAGACAGGGCAGCACGTATGGGCGGATAAATACGACCGGGAGCTGAAGGACATCTTTTCCGTGCAGGATGAGGTTACACGGAAGGTGGTCTCAGAACTCGCTGTAGCTTTGACGACGGCTGATACAGATCGCCTGCCTCGCAAACACACTGAAAGCTTTGAAGCCTATGATTTATATTTACGGGCCAAAACGGAACAATATGTGCACAAAAAGCAAAACACTCTCAAGGGAATAGAGATGTGTCAGCGGGTCATAGACCTGGATCCCAATTTCGCAGGCGGATATCAACTTCAATCGTTTCTGGTCAGCAGAGGTGTTCGGTTTGGATGGTTTCCCCAGGAAGACCTCAAAAAGGCATTGGAGCTGGCCCAGAAAGGAATATCAGTCGATGACAAATTTCCGGCGTCATACATGGCCTTGGCGAGTGTCTATTTGATGCAAGGTAAACACGATGATGCCCTTGCCGCAGCGAATCGAGCGGCAAATATACAACCAGGCGACTCTGATACGATAGTATGGTTGGGGTATTACCTTAATTGGGTCGGCCGTGGAGAGGAGGCAATTGCAGCAGTCAAGAAATCAAGAGAGCTAAATCCCTTGTACCTATCTGAGGGATACCCAGTTTATGTGGACTTTATGGGCCAATCCTGCTTCACTGCTGGGCTCTATGAAGAGGCGATTTCGAACATGAAGAAAAGCATAGAATTATATGGGTCCTCCGTCAGTCGGGATCCATTTCTGATCGCCTCATACAGTATGCTTGGAAGGATGGAGGAAGCCAAAGAAGCAGCCCAGCAGTTGCTCAAGCTTGACCCAACCTTTTCCCTTTCATCATGGAATTATTGGCGCATGTATAAGAGGTCTGAGGATAGTGAGAGGCTATATGGCGCCTTGCGCAAGGTGGGGCTCAAGTGAGAATACGGTGGCTATGCACATTTCCATTCGTAATCGCTAGTCCCAGGAGTTATCGTAGGGCGTTGACTTGTAGGTGAAGTCGATACTATTCAAACAGAAAAATTCTTGCTGCTGTTTTTACCAAATTCTGCTTCACGCTCTTATTTCGGTATGACCACTAAATCGGGGACGGCGCAGAGGTTCTTTCCGTGAAACAGGCCATTCTGGAGAGGCACATGGCCTTAGTAACACCAAGCGAACCAGGCGAGAAGCCGGTTCACACACAATTAACGCATTCTTAACTGTCTTCTAACGTAGGCCTGCTATAAAGCGTGAAACTAAGCTCAACCAACAAAGGAGCAGACTATGAAGAAGTTCCCTAACTTCACGGTGCTATGCGCGCTGCTGCTCGCGGTGCTCTTAGGCACCACCAGCGCTTCTGCCGACGCCTGGAAGTTCGCGGTCATGGGCGATACCCAGTGGACGTGCCCCACTGATCCCGCGGGGCAGAACCCGAACGGCGTCCCAGCTTCGATCATCAACCAGATCAACCGGCGGCTCATCGAGCAGGGCGTGAAGTTCGTCGTTCAGGTAGGTGACCTGACGGAGAGCGGCAACAATGCTGACATTGTAATCAGGGCTCGTGCGGCACAGCATCTCTACACCGCGGGCATCGGCTTCTTCCCCATGCGCGGCAACCACGAGACGTCTGCAAAGCCCGACGGCAGCAATAGTTTTGCGATACCCGCTATCCAGAGCAACTTCCCACAAACACGGGGAGTCGGCAACACGTTTGGCGCGACGAACTTCAGCAGCCCCACTGCAGTCAGTGCTGACCTCGATGGCATGAGTTATTCTTTTGACTATGGCAACGGCCGTTTCGTTATTATTGATAATTGGGCAACGCCCAGCAAGAGAGTCGACGCGGCCAACTACCGCTATGGCCACTCTATTGCAGATCAGCAGGCCTGGATCAGTAACCGTCTTAACAAGAACACACGGGGCACGACGCACGCCTTTGTCTTCTCCCATCAGAACCTCATAGGAGAAAGCCACCAGGATTCGATCTTCACGGGCTACACAAATGAGAATCCGGTTATGCAGAACGACTTCTTCGCGAGTCTCATGAACAACGACGTGAAGTACTATATCAGCGGCCACGACCATATCCATCAGCGTTCCATCGTGGCCAGCCCGGACGGCAACTCCACCGTCGAGGAGCTCATCACAGCTTCCAACAGCAGCAAGTTCTATACGCCCAAGTCCCTGGCCGATGCCAAGTGGTACGGCCAGAAAAGCCGCGAAACCTCTCTTTCCCAGGAAATGTACACCATCGGTTACTACATCTACACCGTTGACGGGCCCCGCGTGACCGCCGATTACTACTCGGACGATCATGGCAACTGGGCATCCGACAAATGCTACCCTGACGGCAGAACGCCCCAGTCATGCGCGGTGGCCGGTAACCACATTACCCCCACGTTCAACTTCGTGAAGAAGGAAACCTGGGGGTACAGCCAGAACGGTAAGGAAATTCTGGTGCCTCAGGGTGGAAGCTACGTGTTGACCGATGACACATCGAGAGCCGTTGCGAACGGCGAATCGGGTTACAGGCGCACAAGGGCCAAGATCCTCAGTGGTACCAACGGCAGTGTCAAGAAGGATTACAACGACCGGCAATTGACCAAGACCGTCGATACCGGGTGGGTACCCAAGGACAACAATCTCCTTGCAAGCGATATCTTTACGCTCTGGGGCATGGCCGACTTGGGCGCCGACAAGACCGATGCCTATACCCTTTCCATAACGTACAACCCGCACCTGGCCAAACATCCCGGCAAGGCCAGTTTCGGCATTGGTACCAAAGATATCAAAGGTACCTGGGTCAATGCCGTTAACAACAACGTCGGCGGGACCAAGAAGTTTGTAAGAGGCCCATGGAAGTCGAGCTATGGTCTCGGCACTTACGGTGTCGACCGCCGAACGAAAACCGCGTGGGCGGTCGTGAACTACAACGCCAGTTTTGCAGTCGCCAACGGCATTGAGCCGGTACCCGGTCATAGAAAGTAGCTGACATTGGTCATATCCACTCTTTGAAGCGCAATTCTGGATAGCGCAGAGTCCGCCGGATGTGAAGCGTACCAAGCGGCTTCGTGGCGCCTGTCTTTCTTCCTCTTCTGATGAACAGGTCAAGCGTTTTTCACGGCTGTCTAGAATTCTCGTTTCGAGACTATGTGTAGAATGTGTCCGAATATATTGTTAAACTGGTTCATGGATGTCCCGTCGGGGATTTTATTTATTTCTGGTCGATTTAAATTCCACCTGCTCGGGTGCCCCCTTCAAGGTTATTTGGGACGGGAGTGCTTCTATACAGCGACTGAAGAACATTCGATCACGCATCGATGCTCTTTTTGTATTTGATTCGTCCGTAAGTTCATGCAATAGTGGTAATGTTGCGTCGGCCAAAGCCCCATGTAGTTTGAGGATGATAGAAGATAGGATTAAAGAGACCGATTCAAAGGAGGTGCACCATGAAAGGCAGAGGATCTACAATGAGAAGTATACTATTGTTGTCCGGGATTTTTTTGTTACTAATGCCCACCGTTTCGCCTGCCCAGCAATACCCGACGAGACCGGTGAACATTTACATCGGAATGGCTCCGGGTGGGGCGCAGGATCCTTGCATTCGCGGGATAGCCGCGGCAGCTGAGAAGTTCCTGAGTCAGCCCTTTGTCGTGTCGAACAAGGGCGGCGGAGGAGGATCGGTCTGCTACGGTCTCATCGCAAAGGAGAAACCGGACGGCTATCATCTCGCGGGCACATCCTCGGGTGGTCTCCTGTATGTTCCGCAAGTCCGGCAGGTCTCCTACACATTAGACGATTTTACGTTCATCATGACTTTTGCAAAGGCGCCTCCCACGGGTTTACTGGTTCAGGCAAGCTCACCGTGGAAGACTTTCAAAGAGTTCGTCGATTATGCGAAGAAAAACCCGGGGGCGATCAACTATGGAACATCAGGCGTTGGCGGACCTCCGCATCTGGCTATGGAATACGTTGCCAAACAGGAGGGGATCAAGTGGACCCATGTTCCCTTCAAGGGTAGCAGCGAAGCATTGACAGCATTGCTTGGAGGCCATATACAAGCCCAATCGGGCGGAGTTTTGGAAATCATAGATTATGTCAAGACGGGAAAAGTTCGCGTGCTGGGAATCCAGGATGACAATCGTGCGAAGTCTCTTCCCGACGTGCCGACGTTCAGGGAGCTGGGGTACAATTTTGTAGCTGAGTTGTACTATCTTTTCTCAGCGCCCAAGGGAACGCCTGCAAACGTGGTGAAGAAGCTGGATGAGGCATTTCATAAGGGGATGGATGATCCGAAATTTCTCAAAATCATGAAGGACCTGGAGATGGAGGTTGTCTATCGTAATTCCGAGGATACGAGAAAATTTCTGAAGAGTGCCTATCCCCGTCTCGAACAGTTCGTCAAGCAGCTCAACTTGCCGAAGGAGTCAGACGGCAAATAATGAAAGTGTACGACCGGGGGAGCAGCCTTTTCTGGCTGCTCCTTTCCACATATGTCTCTATCGCA
>DATKMQ010000006.1 GCA_035541755.1 Syntrophorhabdaceae bacterium | reverse complement strand
ATGCAACCCGCAGCCGAAGCCCAGGGAACCTTCCTTGGCACCGTATGGTCCGGCCGGATCAGGTATGCCAAGGAAGTATGTTTCAATGTGCGGTGTCTCGTTTGCCGTCGGCACCTTGTACGCGCGGAAGTCACTCGTCAGTTTTCGGCCTGTCTTCGCATCCCACACGTTCGTCTCGTAGAGGCCCTGACCCAGCATGAAGTTCAGTTGCCCGTGCATGTTGCCAATGACGAGCATCGGATTGAGCACCGTACCACAGTCGTTGACCGCCCAGATGTCGGTTACCTTTACGCCGCCCGTATCCGTGTCTACCTCTACCTCCACGGCCGTCGTGCCGAATGAGTAGGCCGTCACCTTCATGCCGTACGTTTTCTCGTTATACGGCTCTTTCACATCGACGCTGAAATCCGAGTAATCTATCCTGGCCCTGTAGTCGCCGAACCCGTGGATCGGTTTACCTCTCTTGAAGGCTGTCCTGCAGACCTCACCCAACGAAACGCCGTGGCCTTTGCCCAGCCTCAGTTTGACCCAGTACTTGCCGTCGTCTCGCAGCTCCACTTCATCCCATGCCACATCAAGCAAGTCACCGGCAATCTCGAGAATACGCCTATTGGCATCCTCTGCAGCACGCTTGACCGCGTTCGCCGACACAACCGTTGCCGACATGGAATAGTCTCCGGGATCCTGGTAGCAGAGCTCGGTGTCGCCGTAACAGACCTTGATCATCGATGCGGGGATGCCCGTCACTTCCGACACAATCTGCGTGTGCATGGTCCGGTTGCCCTGACCCAGATCGCAGTTGCCCGTGAAGAGGGTGCAACTCCCGTCGTCGTTGAACTTGATGAAGGCTGTGGAGCCGCTTCTGAAGCCCATATAGAACATGGACTGCATATTTCCTGAACCGATGCCGATGCCCCGCGCGTAACGCATCTTGCCCCGCTTCTTTTTGTAACCCGATTTGTCCGCCGCCATCACGATGCTCTCGGAGAGGCCCGTACTCGTGACCGTTGCCTTGGAGGGTACCACCTCGTTCGGGAGAACAGCGTTCTTGAGGCGGATCTGAATGGGATCGATACCAAGCTTCTCAGCCACCTCGTCAAACGCCACATCCATCGACATAGGCCCCACGTGGGCGCGCGTACGCATCATGGAGCTGATTGTCTTATTTGTGTATACCAGGCGCGCATCATACCGGTAGCTCGGAGCGCGCCAGAGCACCTCGTCGATCAGAAGCGGCACCCAGAGCTCAACGATGGCACTCGACGCGTAGGCACCGCACTCGAGCATCATCTTGATGTCCCTGCCCAGGATCGTGCCGTCCTTCTTGAGGCCGATCCGCATAGTCCATTCCTTTGCCGCCTTATCTCGCATGCAATCTTCCACTTCCTCACGGGACATCTTTATCTGGACCGGTTTGCCTGCTTTCCTGGAGAGCAGTCCTGCAACAAAAGCGCCCGGAGGCGTGTCAGACCTGCCGCCGTGAGCGCCACCCATTTCAACTGAATGGAGCCTGATGTCGGAGAGCTCAACCTTCAGCGTGTTGCGAAGTCCCTGGCGTACCTGGAACGGACACTGCGTCTGCATCCAGAAGTTGTACTTTCCGGACGGCTCGTAACTGCAGAGTGCCGTGAAAGGCTCCGGCAAAGCATGGCTCGCCACTTCGCACGTAAAGGTCTTCTCCCATACGAGGTCGCTTTTTTTGAGCGCTGTTTCTATATCCCCCTCGTTTACGAGGTAGTGAGCTGCCACGTTCTTAGCGCGGTTATCGTGGACGAGCGGAGCGCCTTCCTTCATCGCATCCTGCCACGTGAGCACAAAAGGGAGAGGCTCATACTCAACCCTTATTGCTTCAATCGCCTCCTCGGCAATATCTTCGTCGATGGCTGCAACGGCTGCGACTTCCTCGCCCATGTAACGCACCTTATCAAAAGGCAGCAGCACGTGATCTCTCGTGTGAGGGATGATGCCGAAGACGCCGCCTCTCGGTGTGTCTTTGATGCCCGTCACCACGGCCTTCACGCCCCTGATATGCTCCGCCTTGCTCGTGTCGATGTTGACGATTTTCGCATGGGCATGGGGACTCCGGAGGACCTTGCCGTAGAGCATGCCGGGCAACACAATGTCAGTTGTATACTTTGCCAGTCCCAGCGCCTTCTCCTCGGAGCCGATCCTGGGCGCACTTTTTCCAATGAGTGTTTCTCTGCTCACTTTGCACCTCCCATCGCCTTTGCCGCGGCCTGAATCGATTCAACGATCTGGACATACCCTGTGCAGCGGCAGATGTGGTTGCCAATCGCTTCCTTGATCTCATCTTCCGTCGGTTTTGGATTTCTGTCGAGCAGGGCTTTCGCCGACATGATGAATCCCGGGGTGCAGAACCCGCATTGTATGGCCCCTTTATCCACGAAGGCCTGCTGGATCGGATGGAGCTTGAACCCGTTGGCCAGTCCCTCGATCGTCACGATATCCTTTCCCTGCGCTTCGATAGCCAACGTCAGACACGAGAGAATCGGCTTGCCGTCCATGATAACCGTGCAGCCGCCGCAATCTCCTTTGTTGCACATCTCCTTTGTACCGGTGAGTCCGAGCGTCTCACGCAAGACTTCGAGCAAGGTCCTCCGCGTGTCCACCTGAACGCTGTACTGATCGCCATTCACCATAAACGTCATCTCCTGTTTCATAGCAGCAACCTCCATTCAGGACAGGGCCTTTTTGATGGCCCTGCGGACCATTACTTTGACCAATTCCTTCTTGTAGTCCGCGGTGAAATAGACATCTGCTCCCACGTGTGCCTCTTTTGCCGCCGCTTCTGCCACCTGCTCGATAAGCGCATCCGTCACGGTCTGGCCTTTGAGCATATCTTGCGCCCTTTTCGGTATGCGCGTGGGCAACGTGACACCACCCAGAGCGATCCGTGCTGCAGTGCATTTCTTGCCGGACATGGAAAGGGCCGCGGCCGCAGAGACGGTGGCATAGTCAAACCGTTTGCGCATGGCCCACTTTTCGTAGCCTGCCTTTGTGTCTTTAGCCACAGGGACCAGGAGCTCAGTGAGAATCTCTCCGTCTTTCATCTCCTTGTACAGGTCTGCTACCAGAACCGTCCGGCTCCCTGCTGCACTGGTGAGCTTTGCCTGGGACCCCAGGACGCTGAGCACCGGCACCATTTCTGCGGTGGCCAGGTTACAGGCTACGTTCCCACCAATCGTACCCATAGTGCGGATCTGTGGGGTAGAGTGAATGTTGCACGCACCTGCGAGCAGCATAGCCTGCTTCTGCACAACGCGGGAGTCTGCCACGGACTGGATAGAAGCCATGGGTCCGATCGAGAGCTTTCCATCCTTCGATGCACGTATCCCATCAAGATTTGGAATCACCTTCAGACTCATCACGTATTTCTTGACACCGATACGCTCTTTCATGCGGTGGAGCGTAATGGTGCCGCCCGCCATCACCCGCGTCTCCGCGGCGTGGGCCTTCAAAAACGAGCAGGCCTCGTTCAGGCTTTTCGGAGCCAGGTAATCAAACTGTGGCAAACGTCTGTAGTAGTACACGGGTTATCTCCTTTCCTCTATTCTTGCGTTGAGCCACACCAACCAAATGACCCCCATTCTTCTCAATGACGATCCACCAACGCACAGGCTGATCGGCAAACCGGTCTCGGGTTTCAATGCCACTGTTACGCCCACATCTGTAAATGTTACAATGTGACATTTAATGTTGTATAGTAACAATTTTATTTGGAGCCTGTCAAGACATTTTGCAATCCGGGAACATAAAGTCTGCAGAAAGCCAGGGGATAGAATGCGGCCTTGGAAACCATCGCCCGGGTGCGGCCCCGGCTAATCGCTCTGAAAGCCGAGTTCCCTCGAGATAAGGTTCGCCGTCTCCGTGAGTTCCCGCACGATCTTTGCAAGGTTTTCGCCCGACACGCGGAACTCCTGTAAGCACGCGCCCAGCGCCGCGACCGTGTTCCCTGTCGCGCCCCTGATCGGTACGCCGATCTGGACAATCCCCTCGAAGAACTCACCGCGCTCCAGGAAATGGCCCCTTTTGACCGCCGCTTCCAGCCTCGCCTCAATCTCCTTGAGGTTCGTCACGGTACGTTCCGTATGTTTTTTCAGAGGATGTTGTCTCAGCAGCCTTTTTCGCTCGACAGGACGCATGAAGGCAAGCAGCGTCAGGCCGAGGAAGCTGTCGCGCGGCAGCATCTTGGCGCCCAGGTACGATGGAATCTTCAGTATACTGTCGCCTTCTCTTTTGTCGATGTACGAGAACTGATCATCCATGATGACACCCACAAGGATTGTGGCCTTCAACGAACGCGCTACCGCATCCAGATACGGCGAGGCGGACCCCCTGACGGATGTGGAGC
>DATKMQ010000005.1 GCA_035541755.1 Syntrophorhabdaceae bacterium | reverse complement strand
CGCCGGAGTCGCCCCTCGCTTTGCCGTAAAGCCTCCTCCGCCCGTTTGCGCTCGGTGATGTCGCGGAGGTTCAGTACCATTGCGTTGACGTTCGGATCTTCGAGCATGTTGCGAGCAGTGGCTTCAACCCATAGCCAACTGCCGTCCTTGTGACGGTTTTGTGCTTCAAAGGTTATCAATTCCCCGGGGTGTTCCAAATTCCAGGAACGCATGGAAAGTACGACGGGCATCGAATCGGGGTGCGTAAATTCAGCCTGGTCTCTGGCCAAGAACTCTTCGACGGAATATCCAAACATTTTGGTAACGTTGGGCGATACATAGGTACGTCTGCGGTTTGCGTCGAATAGCATGAGAACTTCCGATGATGTCTCCACCAAGGTGCGGTAGAGCAGTTCGCTCTTTCTCAAGGCATTCTGAGCCTCTTTTAGCTGTGTTACGTCGGTAACGGTGAAGGTGAATGAGTAACTGCCGGTTGTCGATATCTGCACGAAGACATCCCGCGTTGTGCCGTCTTTTCTCACCAATCTGTGCTCGGCCTGCCCGGTTGTATAAAGAGACTCGCCCACCGCCTTGAACGTTTCGTCGGTTTCATGAAGGAGCCTGGTGCTTTGCCCCTTCAGTTCCTGAAAGGTATAGCCGGATATCCTTGACATGGACTCGTTTACCCATTCGATAACCCGGTCCCTTACCCGGCCGATGCCTATGGGCGAAGCCGCAAGGATGTCGCGGAGTGATTGTTCCGATTCGACAACCTTCTGCTCGGCAAGCTTGCGCTCGGTGATGTCCTGATTCACGCCGTATCTTTTCACGACGCGGCCCGCATCATCTGTAACGGCGCCTGCCCGTGTCAGGATGTGGCGCACTTCTCCATCACGGCGGATAATGCGGTGCTCGATGTCAGGAAGGGGTTCGGGGCTCATTCTTGTAACGGCTTGTTTCACCGCTTGGGAGAAGATCGGCAGATCGTCGGGATGTATGAACCGTTTGGCGTATTCTTCCCTCGTCATCCGGTATCCACCTTCCTGCTCGGCAGTGGTACCGTATAGGGCATAGAAGGGATCGTTGAGAATGAATGTCTGCGCCGCGGGATCGACCTCCCAATACACGATGTGCGCAAGGTCAGTTGCCTCTGACAACTGAAGCTGGCTTGTGCGCAGGGCTTCTTCAGCCCGCTTGCGTTCGGTGATCACATCAAAGATCGCCACAAAATGTTCTTTTCTCGGACTGTATACGGAGATTGAGAACCACATTCCCAGGGCCTTGACATATCTTTCAAGCCGCTCCGGCACGCCCGTCAAGGCCACCTTGCCATAGATCTCGAACAGTTCCGGATCCTCTTCTCGTATACCGGGAATAAGTTCTGATACTTTTTTTCCTATTACGTCCTTGAGTCCGGTCAATGATTCAAACGCGTCATTGACATTGAGGTAGATGAAATCCTTCGGTTGATTCTCTTCAAAAAGCATTCTGCAATACGCAAATCCGTTGAGCATGTTATCGAACAAGGAACGGTAGTGTTTTTCACTCTCCCTGAGCGCCTCCTCGGCGTGCATTTGGGAGGTAACGTCGTCGAATATGGCGTACACCTGATACGGTGTTGACTCCCCGGGACGAAAAAGCGGAGTCTGGGTAATTGACAACCAGGAGAGAGCCTTTCTGACCGGATTAGAGATCCCCAGGATGAAATGTTCAACCGGCTTGCCCGTGCGTAGCACCACTCTGAAGGGGTGTTCCTCATCGGGCAAATCTGAACCGTCTTTCCGAACCAACTTCCAGTCCGGATTCACATAACGCTTCCCCTGCATCCGGTCGAGAGGAAGCCCCAGGATTCGCTGTGCCGCGGGGTTGGCGGAGATTATTTCGCCGCTTCCAGTCAGGTAGATGACGCCCTGGCTCATGGTCTCAAAGAGGCGAAGGTGCTCCACCTCGCTTTGCCGTGAGGCCTCATCAGCCCGCTTCTGCATCACTTCAGATTGTTCGAGTTCTTTGATTCTTCGTTTTAAGGAGGGTAATTCTTGGAGCCGTTCTTGATCCATCCGGGACGAATTCTTCAACTGATTTTCCTGTCGTAGCCCAGTGCGAGATCATACTAAGACATGATAGTACACCCTTAATTCCGAAATGTCAAGCCACTGTCCGCGGTCGGTGTGACCTATTAGCCTTCATGTATGACAAATAATGTATCAGTTTCCGGTAATCACCACGAAATTGGGGATATTGCAACGAGATTTGTAGCTTCGCGACGACTGCGGCGTTCTTTCAGAATAATCGGTTGACAGAACCGAAATAGTTTTCGCGATGAAAGCCGCAGGGCGGACTTGACCCCGTGCAATCTAAGCCTCTAAAAACACTGCCATAAACATATATAAAGCTAAAGAAGCCCGCCGGTATGGGTTCTATCTCAGGCACCGAAGATACGCCTACGATAACAAAAATACATGTGTGGCACAGGCATTGCAAATATTAATGGTGCTATGGAAAAAACAACGACAAAAACCAAATCGACAATAGTTGGTGGGAGAGATATCTTGAAAAGAAATTCGCTTGTACAGAAAACGGCAAGGAACATAGCCGTCTGTCTTGTGGCAGCCCTATTCACGTGCCTCTTTGCTAACGCCTCATTCGCTGACTGGACCCAGTCGATTAACGAGAACGGAGTCTACGACGGCACGACCTATACCATAAACAAGATTGAAGTCTTCAAGCTCGATGGAACGAGCAGCTTGGCAAGCCCCGGGATGAGCAACTTCACCGCAGGCACATGGACAGCACAGATGCCCAATACCAATTACGTGGTAGCGACCAACGTTACACCTGGTATCAGCAACTTTAACTGGCTTTTTTCCTTTACAGGGGATTCGTCTGGTTCAATCAGCCTTGCCTATCTGGCTTACGCAAGCACCGGCCAGGTATTCGGCACGAATCTGAATTTCAACTATGGCGGCACATCGGGATGGAGCTTTCCCACCATTCAAAATCTTAACGTCAATGACCCTGCTTATAACAGAACTGGTTCCCCTGTACCGATCCCTCCGGCGGTATACCTGTTAAGCGCTGGTCTTTTGAGCCTTGTAGGATTGCGGAAGAAATTAAGCGAATAGACGCTATTAACTCCCATAATACCCCCCCACACAGGCAGGGCCTTAAACCCTGCCTTTATTATTAGTGTGGACGCATACTCTAGGCTGAATTTCACATCGATGCTTGCCAGCATCCTCAATCCTCACGCGGCAAACATTCCGAATTCAACAGTCTTTCAGATGGCTGGAAGTTACAGATGAAAGAATACGCCTGTTATATGGAGAGGAGCCAGTCTATGGCTGTTTTTCGTTCCGAGAAAACTTCGACTGTCCAGCCTCGGTTTCTGCAGGCCGTCTGGTAGAAGTACACCGACGGGTGCTCTTCTATGGCAGTCGGCATGACAAAGGCTACGTGGCTTCGCCGGTTCGCTTCGAGGCTTTCGTAGAGTTGTCGAGGCAAATCGAGCCAATCGAGGGTTGTCGCGGAGAGCTGAGCTTTTGTTACGTCAATGAGGGTCCGGGTAACGCCGGTTTCCTTCTCAAGGGAGATGCGTTTCGTCTCGGCTTCCGTCAGGTCCTCTGCGGTAGTACGACCGACGCACACTACTTCGATGATGCCGACTGATGAATCATGCCTTACAATACATGCCATACATCTCCCCTTGCTATAAGCTACGCGTCCTCAGACCGCCTGTCAAGGGGTTCCCTTTCTGAAACGGGCTTAGCGGGCGGAGTATACGGCCCACAACGATCAATTCATTTCACAAGCTCTCAATTTCGTCCCGTGTCCCACCCCGACTGTCCCAAAAGCTGTCGTTTTATGAGGTTTAGCGCACCGTAAGCGATTCAATCCCCACGAAGGACCCGCTCTATTGATACCGCCCTACTCTACCGATGCTAACATGTAGGCTTGAGCAGGTGCGCATGGGAGATGCGAATCACATGAGCACGAGTACCGGATAACCTTCGTAACTTCTAAGTAACACTTTCTATGATTAACAGATCTTGCTCTTCAAGGCATTAATAAAGCCTCTATATAGATAGAAGGTAACACCAGTAACACCTGTAACACCAAAATTCATATATACCTCTCCAAGCGATCAACTCTTCGCATCTTCTACGGACGAAGAATGTACATTATTCAGAGAAAATCAGACTAAAATCTTGTCCAAACCATTCGGCTAAATCGGATGGAATCCTTGCTTTATCTATGATCATTTAGTGCGAAATAGTGCCGAGTGAATGGACCATGGACTATCAACGGTTTACAGTCTATAGAGCTGGGCTCGAAGCCCACTTTTCAACCCTGATACGAATTGAAACTTCGATTTCTAGTTTCGTTTTGAAACGTTGCATAAACCACTGACGTTAATAAATCCAGGGCATTCTTTATGAGGGATACTCTTGACCACTCGAAACCGTTGATTTCATACGAGCGAATACTCGCTTCTATTTCGCTTCTATGCGTCTTACAAACCGTTGATAGTCAATTTGGTTGTAGAATTCGAGACCCTTCACCCACCCCAGTAATCATTAAGGAAAACCCTCCAAAACACTCTTAGGCGACTCTTACGAACAAAGGAAGAGTCTTCCTCTTGTCGCACTCAATAATACTTAACCGTGAAAAATTAGCATCTCAAGTAAAGAGTGCCGATCAGAGGTCGATGGGGTCGGCTCTGGATGGGAAAATAATTCCTATCAGGGAAATTTTTGCCGGCAGCCGAAGAGTCTAAACATCCTACAGAAAGGACCCGAGAAATGCGTATTGTGCGATTGGCCGTGTTTTTTTAAAGGCTTGCGCACGAGGCCCAAGAAACATCACGGATCAATAATTTGCTGAGAAGGACGGCACAATGCTTGCAATTTACTATCTAGAAATCTCTTTAAGGAGGCAAGGTATGTCTATTTCGAGCATTTCTTCAAGCACCGATGTGTACCGAAACCAGTTCCAACAGATACGAAAAGATTTCACGAGCCTGCAGTCCAGCCTGTCTTCAAGTGATCTCACGGGAGCGCAGAGCGCCTATGCGGCGCTGACCCAGGATCTCCAGAACGTTAACCAGACTCGGACTACGACCAACACGCAGGCAAGCACTGATCTTGCGGCCGTTGGCACCGCCCTTCAGTCTGGTGATCTCGCGGGAGCCCAGAGCGCTTTTGGCACGCTGACCCAGGATCTCCAGAACGTTAACCAGATACAGGGCGGCCAGCAGACCCACAAAGGCCATCACCACCATCACCATTACTCTGACAACTCACAGAATGCGAACTCAACGTTGAGCACTGATCTTGCGGCTGTTAGCACCGCCCTTCAGTCTGGTGACCTCTCGAGCGCCCAGAGCGCCTTCGCCACGCTGACCCAGGATCTCCAGAATGGAGGGGCGCTCCTGACCACGGGCCAGAATTACACCGCCGGATCACTTTTCGATACGACGGTGTAAGAGACAATAGAACAAGACCACGGGTGAGTTAGCGAGAAATGTAACTCCTCAAGACGCCACCGCCATGCCTTTGAACAGGGCCTGGTGGTGGCGTCAGACTTTCGTCAGAATAGCGATCGAGTGAGGATTAGGACAAGTGCGAATTATGAGCGCATATGCATTATAGCGTCGCCGCGGGTCGTGAGAAAGGTAGAAACAGAGCGGATACAGCATAAGAATAGTTTGTTTGACCGATTCATAGAATCTACATTGAAGACAGCTTGAATAACCGTGACACACGTCATTGATCTCAAAAGAATAGGCGGGTACGATGGAATATTAGCTATGCTTCCCTCCATCAGAAGCATGTTATGAAACTCTAAAGGAGGTATCCATGAAGCAATTGATTCTTGCAGCACTTTTATCTGTGACGTTGACACTGCCCACAGGGCTGGCTTTCGCAGATTCGGCGCAGCCAGGGCCACGGCTAAATGGACACTGCAAAGAGGACGTCAATCAGTTCTGTTCAGAAATGCAACCTGGCGGCGGACGCATAGCCAACTGCTTGAGGGAACATGCTAAGGACTTGAGCCAGGGTTGCAAGGCTGCAATCAAGAATAGGATGCGGCGCCAGCAACAGCAGCATCCGAACGGACCTACGCAGCCCCCTGCTTCCGCAAAATAGCGTCTGTCTGTCAGGTGCACCGGGTCTATAGAAGCCGCATTCTTGACGAGCCAAGCATGATCTAATCATAATGGTCGAAGGGCGACGTTTCTGGCCAAGATCGTATCGTGTCGAACGGGCTTGCCGAATTCCACCCAACCGCCTACAAAAGAGCAGGGCTCGCCTACGGCTTTTGTTTGATCATCTCTTTGGCCAGGGGATCAACGATCGCAGACCGTCACCAGCGGAGAATTCCCTTTTTTGTTTCTCATTCCCTTAATCGAGGGTTGTTTATTGCCTGACGCATACCAGGTCGGTCGGGGCAAATCCGTTCCCTCTTTTTGGTGTCGTCCAGCTTGCGTCCACGCCGAAGAGTTCAACAACCTCGATCTCTCCCTTGAAGATTCCTTTTGTCGTGCCCAATGGCGCCTTTGTTTTCGGATCTATAGCCTTTTCTCCTGGAGCATACACCTCGAGGATTCTTCCTTTTTCAAGCCCGGACAATCTTCCCGCGTTTATGTAAATCTTTCCTTCATCAATCGACACGATCCGCGTATGCCAGTCTATATAGAGGATGGCCTTCAAAATATCATCAGCAATCACCTCAATGGCCAGATCGATAGACTTGTTCTTTGCCTTCTCTGCGCTCAAGTCCCCCTGCTCTTTTGAGAACGATACGGGGTTTCTTCCGGAAAGTTGTTTGAGGAGAAGGCCTGTATCCGTATTGTAGATTGCCACATTGAGCTTGGCCAAGGCGAAAGAGGCCTCCTTTGCGTTGGAGTTCTCAATTCTGGAAGTCGTTGTATAGACATCCGCGAGACTACTTTTTAGGACGGCCTGTATTCCAAAGACCTCATTGAGTATCTTCATGTTTGCAGGGTCAGTTAAAGAACCCGTGATACCGGTTGTCTCTGGGTCCACACAAATGATCGTTCCTGTGCCTTCAAGTCTTGATATGAGCCGCTTTGTGGCTAGATCCCCAAGGTATTCACTCTTGTAATCCGTTTGATCTTCGATGGGTAGAACAATGACGCGTCTTTTCATCCTCGGCGAGGGATAGTCAAATGCGATAGGAGAGGTGCCTGTGAGAAAACCTATACCACCCGGGATAGCGCTTGCGTTGCCAGGGTAGGCCTGTGCCTGAGGCGTGCTCTTTGCCTTGAGTTCCTCTTCTAATTTGGCTATCCTTTGTTCCATGATGTCTCGTTCTTTCTTGGTGCTGGCGGTGGCCCTCCCAACAACCGATTCAAGAAGACCAGGTGAGAACTGATCTTTTCTAACCCATATATATTCCGGTTCCTGTTCGTCCACATGGTATCTTCTGTTACGGGCGTATATATACTCCACGCCATCGATCATTTTGATATCACCGGGGGTGGGGGCCTTGGCCTCCTCTATATTTACAGCCTTCTTTTGATCGGTCTTTGCGGATGACTCGTCCTTCTTTTTGATAAAAGGCATGTAGCTGCAAGAAGATATGAAGACCGCCGTCAGTAACGAGATGGTTATCTTTCGCATTGGTTCATTATACGTTATGGACATTAGCTTGCCCCGTCTTAAACAGTCGATCGGCATGCTCAGCATAGAGTATCCTGATGCAATCAGGACATACTGAATGACTGAACCGCGCCAGAGAATTTGCACTTATGTACTCCTCAAGTGTTTTCCAGTCGATATCTTGTCTGATTTTCTTACAGTTGGCACATATGGGGATGAATCCTTCCAGTATCTTGATTTGTTTCTGTATTTTCCTTGTGAAGTAATAATGCGAGGAAAGGATGACAATTACATAAATTGACAATTCAAGTATCACTTCACCTTTCCGCTGGGGGTATGTTGTTGGCTGGTCTCCAAATATGTAATGCGGCCAATCCAAAAACTCGTTTGCCACTGTCAAAAACACAAATATCGACAGCATGGCCGCAAATACTATCCAAATCCTTTTGTGCGCCTTTAAGGGTAATTTGCCATCGGCATGTGACATGGCCATCTCCTTTAATATTTAGTGAGCACCGAACGATACGGTGTTACCAGTTCATCTTTGCCAGGGAGCAAGCCGCCTTCAACCGCTTGGCCTCACTTTTTGTCTGCCATTGCACTGTTCTCGGTTTCGCCGAGCTCTTTTCCATAATTTCCTGATAAGGTAATAAATCTCTTATCTCCGTGCCCATCCGGATTGGCTCTATATGAACAATGCGTCCACTGCAGCGCCAATTAAGTTGCCCGCAGTGTTGTGGCCGATTTCATGCTCGACCCGTGATATTTTATAATCATCTCCACAGGACTCTTTTTCCGTCCTTGCCGGGATTATCATAACCTTACCTGATCGCCTCCAGACAAAGGAGGAATAGAATAACAAAATCCATTACAACGACGATTACCATCTTTTACTCCGCATCTGTATCAATTTCATTTCCACATCGCTTTCCCTGGAATGTCACTTGGGGTAACTCTCTGCTTATCGCAAGTTCAAACCAGCATCGGACCAGAAGTGCGGGCCTCAGGGGGGATTCGCCGTAGCTATCTGGTGTGCAGCTATCTGCTCTGTCCGGGGAGGAAATCAT
>DATKMQ010000004.1 GCA_035541755.1 Syntrophorhabdaceae bacterium | reverse complement strand
GGGCGGGATTGTGCCAACTGGCCGGGTTGACCGCCATCATACCCTTATGGTGGGCGCTACGAGAGAGCGCTCCGTGCTACAGGGATTTCATCCCATCTGTAAGAGAACCCCCTTTCTCGAATGGAGAAGAGGGGTTCTCTTACGTTCGCCATCCGTTTTTAATTCACAAAGCACAAAGAACCATTATTCGAGGTGCTCCCATGCCAGCAGGGCTACGGTAAGATTTTCGGAGAGCGCCTTGAGACAAGGCTCAGGCCGGAACCTGCGCCAATAACAACGACATCGTATTCCTTCATCGTGTACCTCTTCTTTTCAATAACCGGCAGCGAATCTATTGCTTTCTCTGAAACTGCGGCGGAATGAGAATATACGTGAAGACGACCAGAAGTCCGAATGCAATATGCATGACGGTAAAGACCCAGGAAGGAAAATTGTAGAAGATGATGAGACGGACAAGGCGCGCAATGAAGGAGAGATTCTTCTCCACCGCCTGACTGGTCAGTTGCCGCAGGTCGTATTCCCACGCAGTGAGAGGACAGTTGATTCCCGTGGCTGCTTCAACCGCAACAAGCCCGACCGCCACGAGATGGCTGATGCGAAATAGAGGGTTTCTTATTCCCTTCCATCCGAAAATGGCGCCCACAAGAATGACTATCTCGCCACCGACCGCAAACAGGACGTAGAAAAGGTGGGTGACAACGATAACGTCTGCAACCAGAGCATAGTGGGCTTTCATGGGTGGCAGAAATGGGAAAATAGCGGCTCCGCCGCAAAAAAACGAAGACGCATCCCGAGAACCGCAGGCCTTACTGGTCTGAGATGCTCCGAGGCTGTTACGTCACGGTCAGGTCGAGGCTGCCTTCCCAGTAGCCATGGAGATTACATCGTTGATGGGCGATGAGCGTGACCTTGCCTGAAGGCGCAGATTCTTTTGTCAAAGTTACAACGAATGTCGTCTTTGGACTCAGGTATCCCCTGGGCTGAAAATCCATCCTGCCGGCAGGCTCATTGCCTATGTTCAGTTCTATAAACTCGATCCAGTGAACTGGTGCCATAGGATGAATGACTTCCCCGACACTGACTTCAACAGTAAACGGTTCCCCGGCCTTGACCGTTTGGGGAGCCTTTATGACAGGGGCATGCGACTTCTCCAACGGGGTCTTGCTCGACGGATTCTTAACCCTGTTGATATCTTCAAAGAGGCTCTGATCAACCTTCGTTGGGAAATATCTTTCAGCCGCATGGATTTGTCCGGCAACTCCCGCTGCCATGGTACCAATGGCTACGCTTTTAAAAAAAGTTCTCCTATCCATAGCTCCTCCCATTACTCAAAGCGATTTAGAAACAAATAACGCTCAACGCCTGTCGCAGGCCTTTAAGGGTAATACTAATCACGCAATGGCCTGCTTGCCAGGCAGGCGTATATTACGGGCGTCCATCAACGTGGGACTGACCAATCGGTAAATTTATGGGCGATCTGCGGGTTGCTCGACACCTCTTTTTTCTCACAAATACCTTTGGATGGCTAAGGAGTGCTGAACTGTTGCATCGGTCCTTCACAGGCCGAGATTCACATCACGCGTGGTATCAGAGACTTCTTCATTTGAGACTCGACAGTCGATCAGCGACATAACGGCTGCCAATTTTATACCGACACAGTATAATTAGTGTGTATTTATGATTATGCGTACCGGCCAACCATTTTGAAGCCCTTTCCGCAACTATTTCTTGACGTGATACGCTGACAGGCCATAAAATTGCAGCAAATGCAGAATAAGCATAAAAAAAGATGTTATGTGTGGGTATACATTAGCAACGCCAAAAAGGAGGATCAGACATGCCTAAAGAACTCAAGGTTCGATGGGGTTGGCTTAAGGCTATGTATATTTATACTATCATTGGCGCGGGTGGAGTCGGGCTGGGAATAGTTGTCATGCCTGATGGAATGCGCTCAATCTTCGGCTTTCCAAGCCAAGATGCGATTGTTTTTGGCCTTTGTGGAAGCGTCTATGTGGCATTCGGGCTTTTGTCGATCTTGGGCCTGCTGTCTCCTTTGAAATTCTCCCCTATTTCATTGTTTCAGTTGTGTTACAAGGTAGTCTGGTTCATTGGCGTGATTCTTCCTATTCTATTTGCAGGGAAATTTCCGAATTATGCGCTCATCTATGTTGTGGTTTTTGCAACCTATGTCATCGGAGATCTGATCGCAATACCTTTTTCATATGTTTTCGCCAAACAGTCAGATCGGTAGGACGAGTCATTTGGGAGAAGACTGTCAAACAAAAAGACCACATACCCACCGGATGGAGCCGACCCCTACAGCCAGTCGCGGCTCATCCGCCCGTTGATAGTTACTGACGGTAATACGCAATACTTTCGTTATCCCTGAATGCTCCACTTGATAGGTGTACATCAGCATTTTTTCGGTGTCAGCTCATGCTGAAAAATTTATCTAAGGAAATTTTATCGATGTCTTCCTGGTAGTGCTGCATTCTTACATCTTTCGTTTTCTGCTCCATTACAAAGCGAAAGAAATATCATAATCCGTCAGCTTGTGGGGCACAAATTGGTTACGATTGATCTCTGAGTCAAAGAACTGCCTGTAACCTTCTTGCGATAGCGGATAACTTAATTTGTCGCGCTGCAGAAGCTCGGCAAAACCAAAAGAAAAGACTAGAGACGAGAACGCGAAGGTCAAGCTAATAGCATACTATTCGAGTTTAAACTACCCTCTTTCTTTTCCTAGCCTCATATTTTGCCTGCGCTTCGTTGAAAAGCTCTTGTTCTTCTTCGGTGCTTATAATTAGTGGCGGCATTGCCACCGGTTTTCCTTGTTCATTCACGGCTACCATAACAAAATCCGCCTTATGCGTAGGCAGCTTTATTTCGGTAAAAAGTTTCTCCAAATAGACTTCCACCCTGACCGTCGCGGAAGAATGGCTGACGAAAACAAGCCGGGAATGAACGATAACCAAATCCCCCACTTTAACAGGATTCAAAAACGTTATCTCATCCACCGCTGCTGTCACTGTCAGTGTATGACAGTGACGGACAGCAGCCACGCCAGCAGCGTTATCCATCAGCTTCATGAGTTCACCACCGTGTACATTACCCGCAGGGTTTGCTTGGTCCGGCAGCATCACTTGGGCCATATACGTACGAGAATGTCCTACCGTCCGGCCCTTTATTTCTTCACCACTTTCCATGGTTTCGAGGATCTTAGTCAAACTCTGTGCGTGGCTGGCTTCAACGCCAGCCAATCTGCAGAAGAACTCGGCAATTTCCGTGAATCCCTCCCTTTCAGCAACCCTGGCTGCCTCCGGATAGACCTTTTCAGCCTCCTCGTGTTCCTTTAGTATTGCTGTTTCTAGGTTTGCTTTAACGCCTTTTACGCCTTCTAAAACTCTGAAACTATGACGAGCATGCTCCATTTCGTTTTGAGCGGTAGCCAGATATATATCGGCCAGCTCTTCTTGCCCTGCCTCCTTAGCTGCTTGTGCCATCTCGCCATACCGGAAAGAGATGTAAAGCTCGTCTGTCAGAAGCTTCTGTAGATTTCGTTCTGTTTCGCTACCACGTATCTGCATGTTTCCCCTCTTCCCTGTTGTCCCATTCATTGGTTGAGATTGAAGCCTTGCTCACACGTGGGTAGTCCGCGTAACTCATAAGGAGAACAAAGCTACATAAGACTAAACACGAAAAAGCGATTTGTCTATTTCAAAAAAAACTGGGCATGTATGGGCTGACCCTCTTCTTTCGCTTCTAGGAGCCTTGCTGACTCATCACATTATTCGAGAGATAAGGGCCAATGCTTGTTAGCAACGCGTATTCCTCACCCTCATGGATCATGCTCGGGCAAATATTGTGGAATTATGCAATTCGCTGCCCGAGCATGTCTTCCTGAACTGGTGATCTGAAGATTTCTTGCTCTGGTACCAGCTTCGAGGCGGTAATGGTGCACTTTCATTAGATCAGAAACTTAAGTCGGACGCGAGGCGGCGCGGTGTTTTCCGGCACGGCACGAGATTCAGCACCCGGGTGGCAACATCAACCGGGCTCGTGTGTGCAACGTGTTCGCCTTTCACATCGAGGTCTTTTGCATTCGTCGCTCCCGGCTATTGACATCTGTCGTGCGCAGCCTGATATTA
>DATKMQ010000003.1 GCA_035541755.1 Syntrophorhabdaceae bacterium | reverse complement strand
TTGGCGATATCACGTTGTATCGTTGCCACGCAGTCCTCAGCGGAAAATCTCTTATGAAGCTCAAAGACAAGTTTGAGATTAAGCTCCTGAAGGTTAGTCAGGAAAGCCTTTCGCTGGCTCGGATCGAGCCGCTCATAGTGGTTTATGAGGGATTTCTGCCCGTTAAGGGTGAGTAGCTCGAGGAGGTCTTTTTCGTTCATGTTGAACCTGTCCTGATAGATTTTGTAAGGCAACTATCGCTCATCATTATAAATGATTTATCGACGACATAATAGTAGAATAATTCGAGGTGCACGTGGCATGAGAAATGGCCATCTTTTCCTATTGTGAAGCCTTTGTTTTTATCTTAATATCTAGGAGCAGTAGGTGTAGTATGGGCGGGTACATTGTGGTGAAGAATGTCTGAGGTCCGATTAAACCATATTACCGGAGACTGGGTCATCGTCTCGGCGGAGCGGGCGAAAAGGCCGGAAGATTTCGCTCAAAAGAGGCAGAGCAAAGAGCTGCCCGCATATGTGGCTTCCTGCCCCTTTTGTCCTGGTAACGAGACCGATACGCCTACAGAAACATTCCGCTTAACGAGCCCGGACGGGGCCTGGTCCGTGAGATCGGTTTTGAACAAATTCTCGGCCTTATCTCCGGAGGGGGACGTAAGAAAAGAGAAGGTAGATTTCAAGCAGGTCATTTCGGGCGTGGGTCGTCATGAGGTCATTATTGAGACGCCTGAGCACAATAAGACGACGGCGCTTTTGTCTGTCCATCAGATGGAGCGGGTCCTCGCCGGATACAGGGATCGCCTCATTGCCTTCTATGAAGACCCGCGCGTGGAACACGTGATCATCTTCAAGAACCACGGCATTGGGGCGGGAACCTCCCTTGAGCATCCGCATTCCCAAATTGTGGGTACGCCGGTATTCCCCGGGCAGGTGATGACGAGGCTCGAGGAGGCCCGGAGAAATTACTATTATGTGAATTTTGGGGAATGCCTCTATTGCACGTATATGTATGGAGAGATGAATGAAAAAGTGCGGATCGTGAGCGAGAATGCATCTTTTGTGGCGTTTATCCCCTATGCGGCCCATTCACCCTTCCACACCTGGATTTTTCCCAAGCGACACTGCGCCTGTTACGGATGCATAAGTGAGGATGAGATCAAAGGGCTCGCCGGTATTTTGAGAGATGTGCTTCGTCGAATGTACGTGGGACTGGATAATCCTGATTTTAATTATGTGATCCGATCGTTGTCCACGAGAGAAAGCGATTCTAAGTATTTCCACTGGTATATATCGGTCATCCCGAGGATCACACAGACCGCCGGTTTCGAACTCGGTACGGGTATGTATATCAATACGGCTCTACCCGAGGAGAGTGCGAGGTTCTTAAGGGATGTTGGCTATGAATTTCCGGGGGATTAGACGACAATCGGTAAACGATATCTCCCACAATACTGATATCGCCGGTGACCCTTGCGTCGTCGGTGCGTTCGACACTGGAGATGCAGGGGAGGCTCGATTGTGAAAGTGCTCTTTATAGGCGGCACGGGCGTGATTAGTAGGGCGGTGAGCCGGCAGGCCATTGACAGAGGATTTGAACTCTCCGCGCTCAATCGAGGGTCCGAGCTTCATCCGGCCGGAAGTACGCATCTAGCTGCGGATATAAATAGAACCGGGGACCTTTACGCAGTTCTTGAGGGTAAGAAATTTGATGTGGTGGTTGATTGGATCGCATATGCTCCGGGTGATATAGACCGCGACGTGGCCCTGTTTAAGGACCGGGTCGGGCAGTACGTCTTCATCAGCTCCGCATCAGCTTATCAAAGGCCGCCGGCCTCTTATCTCATCACAGAGTTAACCCCGCTTAGCAATCCGTACTCGGAATATGCCCGCGGCAAAATTACCTGCGAAGAGCGTCTGATGCAAGCATACCGTGAGCAAGGTTTCCCCGCCACGATTGTGCGTCCTTCTCTAACCTATGATCGCAACTTTCCCATCGCTATCGGGGGGAAGGGCTGTTATACGCTCGCCCAGCGAATACTCGATGGCCATCCGATCATCGCTCACGGCGACGGCTCGTCCCTCTTCGTTGTGACGCACGCGGACGACTTTGCGCGAGGGTTTCTCGGCCTTCTGGGAAACGCTTGCGCCGTGGGGGAGGCCTTCCACATCACTTCCGACGAGGTCCTTACCTGGAACCAAATCTATGAAACCATAGCTCAGGAATTGGGAACCGAGGCTAGAATCGTGCATATCTCCTCAGACTTCATCTCCCAGGTGGCGCCGCAGCTGTCAGCGAATCTGCTGGGCGACAAGACCTGGAGCCTTGTCTTTGACAACAGCAAGATCAAGAACTTTGTGCCCGACTTTGAAGCGACGATCTCCTTCAACGAGGGCGTACGCAGAACAGTGGCATGGTTCCGGGAAGATAGGGCACGCCGGCGTATCGATGAGTCAGTGAACCGCGAAATGGATCGCATTCTCAGTATTTACAGCGGAGAATGCGTGACAGACCCTTAAGGCAACTGCTCTCCGGTAGCAAGGGGCTGACGTACAGGGTAGCTCAGGTGGGAAATTGGTTCTCTTGCCTGTCTCAGGGCAGATAAAAATTATGTTGCAATTTTGTCCAATATGATTCATGATTGTACATAGTTTCGTTATTTGAAGCACGGTTTCGCATAGCGGAACGGCTATAATACATAATAACCAAACTTAGACAAGGAGGAGGAAATGAAAAAAGGTCTGATTATTTTATTGGCTGCTGTATTTTTGGCTGTCGTAGGCCATATCAGTATTGCTTTTGCAGCTGATACGATTGAGCTCAAGCTCGCTGAAATCCATCCCAAGGGTTATCCCACTGAGCTCGGAGATGAAGAGTTCGCCCGTCTCGTCAAGGAGCGCACGGGCGGCCGCATCAATGTCACCGTGTACCCTGGCGGTCAGCTGGGCGGTGACGAGAAGGCGGTTGTGGAGCAAGTTCAGATGGGCGCCATCGATTTTGCCCGTATAAGCCTGGCGCCGGTATTGCAGTTTGCCAAGGAGCTCAATGTTCTCTCGCTCCCTTACATCTATCGCGATTCCAACCACATGTGGAAGGTTCTCTCCGGTCCTATCGGTCAGGACTTGTTGAAATCCGTCGATAAGGCAAACCTTGTGGGCCTCGCATATTATGACGCGGGTGCACGGAGCTTCTACAATTCAAAAAGAGAGATTAAGAGCCTTGCCGACCTCAAGGGGCTCAAGATCCGTGTTCAGGAAGCGAAACTCATGATGGACCTGGTCAAAGCGCTCGGCGCCTCTCCGACCCCGATGGCCACAGGCGATGTGTATTCAGCCCTTCAGACGAACGTTATCGACGGCGCCGAAAATAACTGGCCGTCGTACATCTCCTTCAGCCACTACCAGGTGGCAAAATTCTACACCGTGGACGGACATACACGGGTTCCCGAAATCCTCATCGGGAGCAAGAAGAACTTTGCAAACCTGTCAAAGGCCGATCTTGATATTATTAGCAAGTCGGCCAAAGACGCGGTAGAGTTCCAGAAGAAAAAATGGGCGGAATCAGAGAAGGTAAACGAAGAGAAGGCCAAGGCGGCGGGCTGCAAGATCACTTATCTTGACGCGAAGACCTTGGGCGAGTTCCAGAAGGCCGTTCAGCCCATCTATGCCGATTACAAAGAATATGCCGATCTGATCAAGAAGATCCAGGATGTAAAGTAGGATAAGCAATCAAAAACAGGGGGCCGGCTCGCCCGGCCCTTCCTTAAGAACAATGCCGAGGTAAAGACATGAACGGGATCAAGTACGTCTTTGACAGGATATTTGCAGGGCTCACATGGGCGGCCTTCGGTATGCTCATTATTATGACGATTCTGATTTTTGCCGATGTCTTCTGCAGGTACCTTCTGAATTTTAGCATCTTCTGGGCTGACGAGGTGAGCCTCATCCTCATGATCTGGTTTACCTTCATTGCCCTCGCCGTGGGGGTGCGCAAGAAGATTCATATTGCGATAGATTTTGTTCTGTCCTTTCTCCCGGACAAGGTTCAGACCAAAATCGTGGCGCGCATCGTCGATGTATTTACGTTTATTTTCGGAGTGACCTTCGTCTACTTTGGCATTGCACTTTGTAGAATCGGTACATATTCAACGCTTGCAGCAACCGAATGGCCTTCTTACACAGAATATGTTTTCATTCCGGTGAGTGGGCTGCTCGTCATATATACGTCCGTTGAAAATTTTCTTCAGAGGTCGAAAGGTCCTGAATATCTCGACACCATTTTTTTAGGCCAGGGGGACAAAGATGCATCATTACAGTGAAGGCGTAGCTATAGCGATCCTGTTCAGTTCATTTGCGGCATTCATGATCATCAGGGTCCCCATCGCATTTTCCCTTATTCTTTCCTCTATCGCAGCCGCCGTTTACATGCACCTTCCCATCATGGCGCTCGCCCAAAGCATGGCCAAGGGCGTTCAGTCCATGGCGCTGCTCACGATCCCGCTTTTCATTCTCGCGGGTGAGATCATGAGCCAGGGAGGGATTTCCCAGCGGATGGTCGGTTTTGCTAACGCCCTTGTAGGGCGCGTTCGAGGCGGCCTTGCTATGGTTGACGTGCTTGCCTGTATGTTTTTCGGGGGCGTGAGCGGCTCATGTGTGGCTGACGTTTCAGCCATAGGCGCGATCATGATTCCCATGATGAGAAACAAAGGCTACGATAACGATTACGCGGTCGGAATCACCATTTCCGCGGCCGTTGAGGGAGTTCTCGTTCCGCCGAGCCATAATATGATCCTCTATTCAATCGCAGCCGGCACCATCGGAGGCGGCGCCTCTGTGGGGGCTCTTTTTCTGGCGGGGATTGTCCCCGGCGTTGTTCTTGCGGCATGTCTTATTATCTCAAGCTACATTCTGGCCGTCGTGCGCAAGTATCCCAAGGGCAATAAGTTCTCTTTTCTCCTTTTGCTCAAGACATTCAGACACGCCTTTCTTGGCCTTTTGACGGCGCTTATTATTCTCGTGGGGATTCTTTCAGGGGTCTTCACCGCGGCTGAATCATCGGCTGTGGCCGTTGTCTATGCCTTCATCATCACATTTTTCGTATACCGCGAAGCCCCTTTCAGTCAGTTCAAAAGTGTCTTGTTTAAGACCACCAAGACCCTTGCCATGGTCATGAGTCTCATCGCCACGGCGAGTGCCTTTGGATATATCCTTGCCCAGTTGCAGGTTCCAAAGAAAATAACCGATATAATACTATCTCTCACATCGGACAAGAACATGCTGCTTCTCTGGATAAACATCCTGCTCCTATTTTTGGGATGTATTATGGACATGGCGCCCCTTATCCTGATTTGTACGCCCATCCTTTTGCCTGCTGTTGTCGCCTTCGGCGTCCATCCGGTCCACTTCGGTGTGATCATGATGCTTAACCTCGGCATCGGTCTTTTGACGCCGCCGGTTGGCTCAGCGCTGTATGTGGGTTGCGCGATAGGAGACATCAGGATAGACAAGCTGACGAGGAGCATGGTCCCGCTCTATCTCACGCTGGTCGTGGTGCTCATGATCGTAACGTATCTCCCTGAGATAGTTGCATACCTGCCCCGCCTGTTCCACTTTATGTGATAACAGGCGTAGCTTGAAACTGCTTTCATTAGAGCTTAAGCCGGATGAAGAAGGAAGCCGGCTAAGGTGCAATAACTGGAACAAACTCTCCATGAATGAGGTGAAACATGGTCTTTATTCATAGTTCTATAGCATCGGAGAATGTAGGGAACGGTGTAGAGAGAAAGATACTTGCATCAGCGGGAAAGCTTATGACGGTCGAGGTAACGTTTCAAAAAGGGGCTATAGGGGCGCTGCACGCCCATCCTCACGAACAGATCAGCTACATTGTTCGGGGAACCTTCGAATTTACCATAGATGCTGAGAAATATGTTTTGAAGGCCGGGGATTCCTATTATGTGCCCCCGGATATGGTACACGGCGTGAGAGCCCTTGAGGATTCTGTGATACTCGACGTTTTCACGCCGCAAAGAGAAGATTTTCTCAAATAGAGCCGTGTTGATATATTCCCGTGTGTGCGCTAAATTGGTAAGGTGCGCATCTCCAAGAGGTGGCGCTACTTTCCGGTATGCAGAGAACTTAAGCGGGGGGTGATCAGACCTCTCACACATAGGGGACACACGTCATGAAACAGCTTAACGCCAGCCTCGTTAACTCCAAGGTTCAACTACCCAAAGATTTGAACGTACACGAAAAAAGGAATCTACCTGAAAGGATAGTACAATTCGGCGAAGGTAATTTTCTCAGGGGTTTTGTCGACTGGATGGTTGACAGGATGAATGAGCAAGGGCTTTTCAACGGGGGCGTTGCCGTAGTGCAGCCGATCCCTACGGGCCTTGCAGAAACGCTCAACATCCAGAACGGCTTGTATACGCTTTACTTGAGAGGGATTAGGGATGGAATGATTGTTGAAGAGAAAAGCATCGTCTGCTCGGTTACACGGGCACTCAATCCCTATACGGATTTTGAGTCGTACATGAGTATAGCCGAGAGCCCGGATTTGAGGTTCGTCATCTCCAATACGACTGAGGCCGGGATCGTCTATTCAGAGAAAGACAGACCAACTGACAGGCCGCCTCATTCGTATCCGGGTAAGCTCACGGTGCTGCTTCACCGGCGTTTTGAGGCGTTTGTGGGAGACCCGGAGCGCGGACTCGTTATCATCCCGTGTGAGCTTATCGACAGGAACGGAGATGTGCTCAAGGAAGCGGTGCTCAGGCTGTCAAGGCAGTGGGGGTACGAGGAAGCATTCATCAACTGGTTGACGACAGCGAACTATTTTCTCAACTCACTGGTGGACCGGATCGTGACCGGCTATCCCAGGGAGGAAGCGCAGGGCATCACTGAAGAACTTGGATACGAAGACAAACTGCTCGATACGGGTGAGGTGTTCCATCTGTGGGTTATTGAAGGTGATAAGAGGTTCGCCAAAGAACTGCCGCTAAGTGAGGCCCGTTTGAACGTGATCTGGACTGATGACATGACCCCCTACAGGACGAGGAAGGTCAGAATTCTTAACGGCGCCCATACCATGACAGTTCTCGCGGCGTACCTGTATGGTCTTAATACGGTTAAGGAGTGCATGGACGATCCTCTCGTAAGGAGGTTTATGGAAAAGGGTCTGTACGAGGAGATCATCCCCACCCTCGACATGCCCGAGAATGAATTGCTTGATTTCGCGAGGACCGTATCCGAACGGTTTGCCAATCCTTTCATCAAGCACTATCTTTTGAGCATTTCACTGAACTCGACCTCGAAATTTAAGACGCGGGTCCTTCCGTCAATCACGGAATATGTGGCCCGCAAAGGCGCCATACCGGAGGCCCTCACGTTTTCACTTGCCGCCCTGATCGCCTTCTACAGAGGTACCGAGATAACCGGACACGCGCTAAAAGGCTCGCGCTCAACAGGTGGCCAGGGCACTAACCCTTACGATATCAATGACGACGAGGACGTACTCGAGCTGTTTCGTGACGTCTGGAAGAGATACGAGCATGCGCGCATGAACCTCAATGAATTGGCTTTAGCCGTGATGTCAAGGGCCAGTATATGGGGGTTCGACCTGAATACTGTTCCGGGTCTTACTCGCGCGGCAGTGAGATATCTCGCAGGGATCGTTGACCACGGCATTGGTGCCACCCTGGAACAGGTGCTGGCGCGAGGCAATTCTTAACCGGAGACACTATAGTGATAAGAGCCGGCAAGCTACTTATGATTAATGCCAAGGATAATGTAGCCGTGGCACTCGCGCGTATCGCAGCCGGTGAGGCGCTTACGATCGGCAAGTATCAGCTTGTCGCAAGAGAGGACGTGGAGAGTGGTCACAAGATAGCCCTCGAGAATCTCGCACAAGGCAGGGACATCATAAAGTACGGGTTCCCCATGGGCCGTGCTGTGGTAAATATTTCGGCGGGGGAGCATGTTCATACCCACAACGTCAAGACTAACCTCAAAGGCCTCGAACAGTATCGTTACACACCGGTAAACAAAAAGGGCCGCGCGGCAAACCCTGAGACCGCAACTCAGCCGCGAGAGTTCGCGGGCTACGTGAGGAAAGATGGACAAGTCGGCATAAGAAACGAGATATGGATCATCAATACGGTGGGGTGCGTGAATAAGACCTCGGAGAATCTCGCGAAAGAGGCAAATGTGCGGTTGGCGGGGCTGACGGACGGCCTATTTGCCTATACGCACCCCTATGGTTGTTCCCAGCTCGGAGAGGACCACAGGAACACCCAAAAGATACTGGCTCAGCTTACGAAACACCCCAATGCGGCGGGGGTGCTTGTATTGGGACTTGGTTGTGAGAACAACAATATCGACGAGTTCAAAAAGGTACTGGGGGACTACGACCGAGAGCGGGTCAAATTCATGGTTTGCCAGGACGTTGATGACGAGATGGAACACGGAGTTAAGCTGCTTGGCGAGTTGGCGCGTTATGCGCAGACATTCGTGAGGCAACCCTGTGACGTTTCGAAGCTCGTTGTGGGGCTTAAGTGCGGCGGCTCCGACGCCTTTTCGGGAATTACGGCAAATCCGCTCGTAGGCGAGTTTTCGGATATGCTGATTCGGCGAGGTGGAACGGGCATTCTCACGGAGGTACCCGAAATGTTCGGGGCCGAGAAGAGGCTCATGGATCGATGCGTGAGCCGGGAGATCTTCGATAAGACCGTGAGCCTCATCAATGGGTTTAAGGAATATTACCTCAGCCACGGTCAGGAAGTATACGAGAACCCCTCTCCGGGGAATAAGAAGGGTGGCATTTCGACCCTGGAAGAAAAATCACTGGGGTGTATTGAGAAGGGCGGCACAGAGCCGGTTGTAGATGTGCTTCAATACGGTGAGAGGGTAAAAACGGAAGGTCTCAACCTGCTCGCAGGTCCGGGCAACGATATTGTGGCCTGCACCGCATTGACGGCAGCCGGCGCACATGTAATCCTGTTCACTACGGGACGCGGAACACCGCTCGGGGCGCCCGTTCCCACCATCAAAATCTCAACAAATAGAGAGCTGTCTCAGCACAAGGGAAATTGGATCGACTTTGACGCAGGCCGGCTTTTGACGGGTGAAGATGCGGACCATCTGAAACATGAGTTGTTCGGTTTCGTGGTAAAGGTGGCCTCCGGCGAATTAAGGACAAAAAACGAGGAAAACGGTTACAGGGAAATCGCCATCTTTAAGCAGGGCGTGACGCTGTGATAAAGCTTGGGCGGGAGGCTTGCGATGAAAGCATTTATGGATGAAAACTTTCTCTTGAACAATAAGACGGCTGAAGCACTTTACCATGATCATGCGAAAGACATGCCTATCATCGATTACCACTGCCACCTGAATCCCAGAGAAATAGCGGAGGACAAGAAGTATAGGAACATCGCCGAATTGTGGCTCGGAGGTGACCATTATAAATGGCGTGCCATGAGGAGTAACGGCGTGGAAGAGAGATGTATCACAGGGGATGCTTCAGATAAAGAGAAGTTCTTAAGTTGGGCCTATACCATACCGCGGTGCATAGGGAACCCCCTGTATCACTGGACGCATCTTGAGCTTAAACGATATTTTGCTATCGACACGCTGCTTTCACCCGAGACGGCGGAAGAAATATGGGAACGGTGTAACGAGGTACTCACCTCCGGCCGGTTATCGGCGAGAGACTTGATCAGGCGCTCGCGGGTGAAGGTGATCTGTACCACGGACGACCCTGCGGATGCGCTCGAATATCATCGGGCTATAGCTCTGGACGAGAGATTTGACGTAAAGGTTTTTCCCGCTTTCAGGCCGGATAAGGCCTTAGGCATAGAGAAAGACGGTTTTCGCGAGTACCTGGCAAAACTGGAGAGTGCGGCAAAGGTGAGCATCAATGATTTTGGCACTTTGCAAGGGGCCCTGGTCAAACAAATCCAGTTCTTCCACGACGCAGGATGCAGGGCAGCCGACCATGCGCTTGATCCTGTAGTGTATACTGAGAGTTCCGAAAAAGAGGCCGCCCACGCCTTTGATAAGGCGCTTCGGGGTCAAGCGCTCACTGAGATAGAAGTGAAAAAGTACAAAACGTATCTCGTCCTGTTTGTGGGCAGAGAATATGCAAAGAAAGGTTGGGTCATGCAGATGCATATGGGCGCCATACGAAATACGAACAGGCGGATGATGAGGGTTTTAGGGCCTGATACGGGCTTTGACGCCATAGGGGACTTCAGTTTCGCAGAAGACCTAACCGGGGTGCTCGACGCACTCGATTACACGGATGAGTTGCCGAGAACCATACTCTACTGTCTTAACCCAAGGGACAACGAGATGCTGGCGTGTATCATAGGCTGCTTTCAAGGTGGGAATATACCCGGCAAGCTGCAGTTTGGCTCAGCCTGGTGGTTTAACGATCAGAAAGACGGTATGGTCCGCCAGATAACCGCTCTTGCCAACCTTGGGCTTTTGAGCAGATTTGTGGGTATGCTTACAGACTCGAGGAGCTTCATGTCCTACGCCCGCCACGAATATTTCAGAAGGATCCTGTGCAATTTGATCGGAGAGTGGGTAGAAGACGGGGAGGCTCCAAACGATTTGGAGCTTCTTGGCGGTATGGTTAGAGACATCTGTTACCACAATGCTGCATCATACTTTCGGTTCCCATAACTCTATTTGATCGCCCCGTAAATTTTGTCTATCACGGCGGCGTTTCGTCTGGTCTCATCCTGACTCAACCGGGGTTCGCCGCCGTGTGCAATCGCCCGGGAAAAATCTTCAATTTCGTGCCTGTAGCGGTCGCTTCTTGCCACGCGTATTTTGCGAGTGCCCGAATCCGTTCTCAGTGTGATATACCCGGGGTCATCGAGGAACGTATCAGGGACTTGAAGCGCCCCTTTTGTACCGACAATTTCGGAGTATATGCTCTGGTATGCGTTGAATCCGCAGTGGAGCGTGGCAATGATGCCAGAGCGATACGTAAGAACCGCAGAAAGCATCACGTCAACACCACAGTCTTGAACGGAGGAGGCCGCAACGGATTGAGGATCCTCACCGGTTATCATGCCGATGAAGTTGACGGGGTAGCAGCCTACGTCGTACAAAGAACCGCCTCCCAGGCGGGGAATCAGTTTTATTGAAGCAGGATTGAGAAGAAGAAACCTGAAGCACGAATTGATATACTTTATTTCACCTAATTCTCCGCTCGCAAGGACCTGCTCCGCTTTTCTTACGCGGTCAGTGTAGCGATACATGAAGGCTTCCATGAATTTTACGTGCTGCTCCTTGCAGACGCGGATCATCTCTTCGCACTCGGAGACCTTGAGCGCCACGGGTTTTTCACAGAGCACATGTTTTCCCTTTCGGGCGGCCTTTATGGTCCATTCCTTGTGAAGGGCGTTTGGCAGCGGGATATATACGGCTTCGACATGCGGATCATCGAGCAACAGGTCGTAGCCTTCATAGGTTCGTGCAACCGGATAGGCCTTGGCACATTCCTCAAGTTTTGCCGTCTCGCGTGATGCAAGAGCGTAGAACTCAGCATTGGACGATCTGAGGATGGCGGGAATGACGTTCATCCGCGCTATCCTGGCGTAGCCGAGTATGCCCCACCTGATCTTTCGTCCCTGTCTTGCCATGGCGGTCCTCCTTCTTGATTGAAAGCCCTGAGCGCGATCCCGAGGAAAATGTCCGTGGTGCACGATCCCTGCAACGAACGGTCTAGCCGGCACCAATAGTGCGTGTTTGGGCGTGCTCCAGGATACGCCGAGCCGGTCAGAGTATATAGAACCATTCTAAATTGGCCGCATGAAAAAAATCAAGGATCATTAAGGGAGTCGAGCATCGGCTTTAATACGGGCCTTGACTTGTAGGGGCTAAACCATATATAATTATAGACTTTTTTGAAAGGGGTAGAGAGTGAGAGATAAATACTGCGGATTTGTGACAAAGGATGACATCGGGAAGGAATTGGCGCTCTCAGGCTGGGTTTTCAGAAGGAGGGACCATGGAGGCCTCATTTTTGTCGATCTGCGTGATGTCACGGGTGTGGTCCAGGTTGTCTTTTCCCCTGAGATAGCCAAAGAAGCTCATGAGAAGGCAGGAGACATAAAGCCTGAATATGTCTTGAAAATCCTCGGCAGGGTCGAGAAAAGGCCTCCCGAGACGGAGAACCTCAACATACCTACGGGCCAGATAGAGGTATATGTCCGCTCTTTTGAAGTCCTCAATACGTGTAAGCCTCTGCCTTTCCAGCTTGATGAAGAAGGCATCGGCGAGTCCATCAGACTTAAGTACCGGTATCTGGATATGCGTCGGCCTGAGATGAAGAAGATCTTTATCGAGAGGAGCAAGGCGTACAAGACCACGAGGGATTATCTCACGGTGCAGGGTTTCTATGAATTTGAAACCCCCTTTCTTACCAAGAGCACGCCCGAGGGTGCGCGGGATTTCATTGTTCCGAGTCGGCTCAATGCGGGCACGTTTTATGCGCTGCCGCAGTCGCCCCAGCTCTACAAACAGATGCTTATGATAGGTGGTTTTGAACGGTATTTTCAGATTGCCCGTTGCTTCAGAGACGAAGATCTGAGGGCCGACAGGCAGCCTGAGTTCACCCAGATCGATATCGAAATGAGTTTTGTGGAACGAGAGGATGTGATGCGATTGAGCGAGGGCCTTGCCATTGCGCTCTATGAGGCGTTAAAAGGGGTGAATCCCCCCGAGGTGCCTTTTCCGAGAATGAGTTATACCGAGGCCACGGAGCGCTACGGCACGGACAAGCCCGATCTGCGCTTCGGCCTGCCTCTCGTTGAAATCACCGACATATTTAGAGATACCGAGTTCGGTGTGTTTCAAAAGACCCTCGCCGAAGGGGGTGTGATCAAGGCCATGGTCCTCTCCGGTAAAACGCTTTCGAGAAAAGACCTTGACACCACTGTGGATGCAGCCAAAGACATGGGCGCGGGCGGTCTCATCTGGATGCGCAAGGATACGGAAGGCCTGCAATCGCCTATAGCGAAATACTTGAAGGATGATGAAAAGAGCCGGATGGAGGCGACACTTGGACTTTCGGCCGGAGATGTTTTGTTCATGATGGCAGACAAGCGGGGCAAGGTGAACGATATTATGGGGAGGTTGAGATTGCATCTTGGTGAGAAGTTTGATCTCATCGACCGCGACAAGGACAAATTCCTCTGGGTCATAGATTTCCCTCTTCTCGAATACAGTGAGGAGGAGAAACGATTTGTAGCCCGGCACCACCCTTTCACGTCGCCCAAGCAATCGATAAGAGGTTATCAGGGCGATTATGGGGGGATCCTTGCCAATGCCTACGATATGGTGCTTAACGGTGTGGAGATCGGCGGCGGGAGTATCAGAAATCACAGGATGGACGAGCAGAGGGAAATTTTTCGGCTCCTCAATATCAAAGAGCAAGAGGCCGAGGAGAAGTTCGGGTTCTTGCTTGAGGCCCTGGAAATGGGCGCCCCGCCGCACGGCGGCATAGCTTTCGGTTTCGATCGGATACTCATGATGCTTCTCGGGCTGGAAAGTATTCGCGATGTGATTCCATTCCCCAAAACCCAGAAAGGCACCTGTCTTTTAACCGGCGCTCCTTCGAAGGTTGGACAGAAGCAGTTAAACGAACTGAAGATAAAGCACATCACAGAAGGTCGCTGACAAGCGGAGGTCTGCTTGAAGAAGGAAGAGAAAGGCAAAGGTTTTATCTTTAAGAATGTCACTAAACGTGCAAGCTACCCGCTCATCGACGTTGATGCACCTGAGTTTTATCGGGAGATATTTCCCTACGACGAGATGTGCAGGGTTAAGTTCGATCACAAGATCGAACTCATCGATCCGCCCGAGGAGATTTACATTACTGATACAACGTTTAGAGACGGGCAGCAATCAAGGCCGCCGTTTACGCCGCAGCAGATAGAGGACCTTTTCGATTTCCTCCATCGCTTAAGCGGGCCGAACGGCGTCATTCACCAGTCCGAATTCTTCCTTTATTCCGATAAAGACAAAGAGGCCATAGAGAGGTGCCTTGAGAAGGGGTATCGGTACCCCGAGATAACGGGCTGGATCAGGGCTAATAAGAACGATCTGCAACTGGTCAAAAATGTGGGTCTCAAGGAAACGGGTATTTTGACAAGCGCTTCCGACTACCACATCTTTCTCAAATTCGGTAAGTCAAGGTCTCAGGTGTTTAAGGATTACTTGAAGATCGTTGAGAGCACGCTCGACCTCGGCATTATCCCGAGATGCCATTTCGAGGATATAACGAGGGCCGATATTTACGGATTTTGTGTGCCCTTCGCTCAGGCGCTCATGAGCATGTCTGAGGAAGCCAAGATACCGGTGAAAATACGGCTCTGCGACACGCTCGGCCTGGGCATTACCTACCCGGGATCCGCAATACCCAGATCCATCGGAAAGATTATCCGCGCCATGATCGACGACGCGGGAGTCCCTTCGGGTTACCTGGAATGGCACGGCCACAATGATTTCTACAAGGTCCTCATCAATAGTGTCAGCGCATGGCTTTACGGATGTCAGTACGTCAACGGCACACTCCTCGGTATCGGAGAGAGGACAGGCAATGTTCCTATCGAGGGACTCATTATGGAGTATATAGGTCTTACCGGTGAGGACAACGGTGTTGATACGACCGTCATCACGGAGATCAGAAACTATTTTGAAAAGGAGCTGGGCCATCATGTACCGAAGAACCAGCCCTTCATCGGTCTTGATTTCAACGCCACCTCCGCAGGCGTTCATATTGATGGTATGATCAAAAATGAAGAGATCTATTCGTCGTTTGACACGAGCAAAATCTTGAAGAGACCGCTTGCCGTGAATATCACCGATAAATCGGGCCTTGCGGGCGTCGCCCACTGGATCAACTCGCACTTCGCCTTGGTCGACGAGGACAGGGTGGAGAAGACGCATCCGGGTATAGCGAAGATCAACAAATGGGTCCTGAAACAGTACGATGAAGGAAGGGTGACGAACATATCAGAAGAGGAGATTGAGCACCAGGCGAGGCTCCATATCCCTGAGATCTTTGTGTCCGAATTCGAGCTCATCAAAAAGCGGGCCTACGATATGGCTGCCCACCTCATGGAACGATATATCGAAGATGCGGCAATCAAGAGCATGAAGCCTGTGAACCAGGAAGAAATCCTCAAGAACATCGTGGAAGAGTATCCTTTTATCCAGTTTGCCTATATCGTGAACGGCGAAGGTATCAAGATTACCAAGAATATCACCCAGGTCGTGGACAGGGCGAAGTACGCGCAAATCGGTCTTCATGAGGATTTTTCAGACAGGGATTGGTTTATCAACCCCATGAAGAACGGCAAGATCAGCGCCACCAACATGTATTCATCAAGAATTACAGGGGCTCTCTGTGTGACGGTTTCCGGCCCGATCCGGGACGAGACCGGAGAGATCGTGGGTGTGCTTGGCTTCGACATACGCTTCGAAGACTTAACCAAGGCAGAGGTTGAGTGATTTATGGGTCAGACTTTAGCGGAGAAGATCCTCAGCGCTCGTGCAGGGGCGAGCTTGAGACGGGGCGAATATGCCGTCATCGATATCGATCGGATTCTTCTGCAAGATGGTACCGCGCCGCTCGCTATCCAGAGATTCAGACAGATGGGATTCCAGAGGATTTTTGACGGAAAGAGGGTCACCTTCTTCATAGATCACGCGTCGCCAAGCCCCCGACAGGAGCTTTCCAACGATCACCGGATCATCAAGGAATTTGCCAGGGAGTTCGGCGCCAATGTGAGCGATGTGGGTGAGGGCATATGTCATCAGATCATGTCCGAGCAGGTTTTGTTGCCGGGAGAGATACTGATCGGGGCGGACTCTCATAGCTGCACGGGAGGGGCGCTTGGCGCCTTTTCCACGGGCATGGGATCCACGGATGTGGCAGTTGCCATGGGGTTGGGAAAGACCTGGATGAGGGTCCCGGAGAGTTTTAGGTTTGTGCTTCAAGGTGAGTTCCCCCGGGGTGTCTATGCCAAGGATCTTATTCTCAAAATCATCGGCATGATTGGTTCTGACGGGGCCACGTATAAATCCATGGAATATTTTGGCGAGACGGTGAGACATATGGATGTGGAAGACAGGATGACTATTGCCAATATGGCTGTTGAAGCCGGGGCGAAATGCGGCCTGTTCCCGTCCGACGATATGACGCGCCTTTTCCTCAAACGGTCGGGGAGAGGTAGCGCCTTCGTGGAGATACTTCCCGATGAAGATGCGGACTATGAGAAGACCCTTGAGATAGATGTTAAAGAAATAGCGCCGATGGTGAGCCTGCCGCACCAGGTTGACCGCGCAAAGAGCATTGATGACCCGGACACAAAAGGGATTGCCGTACAACAGGTCTTCATCGGATCATGTACCAACGGCAGAATAGGGGACTTAAGAGTGGCCGCGTCCGTGCTCAAAGGAAGAAAGAAACACCGCGATGTAAGGCTTATTGTGGGCCCCGCCTCACGGGCAGCCTATTATGAGGCCATGAAAGAGGGCGTCCTTTCCATCCTCGTTGAAGCCGGCGCCCTGATCATACCGCCGGGATGCGGGCCGTGCATCGGTATCCATCTTGGGGTTCTGGGGGATGAGGAGACCTGCGTATCTACTTCGAACAGGAATTTCTTGGGAAGGATGGGAAATCCTGAGAGCGCGATTATTCTCGCCTCACCGGCAACGGCAGCGGCAAGCGCCATCAAGGGGGAGTTGGCAGACCCGCGGGAGGTAACCTGATGGTCTTGCGAGGGGCTGCATGGAAGTTCGGTGACGGCATCACTACCGACCATATTATTCCCGGGAGATTCTACCATCTACGGTCCAATCTTGAGGAATTGAAGAAACACGTATTCGAAGACATTTCGCCGCAATTCTATCAGAAGATTCGCGCCGGTGACATCGTGGTGGGCGGCAAGAACTTCGGTTTAGGCTCAAGCAGGGAGCATGCCCCTCTTATCATCAAAATGGCCGGCATTGATGCGGTAGTGGCCGATTCTTTTGCGAGAATCTTTTACAGAAATGCTATCAATGTGGGGCTTGCAGCCATCATCTGTCCTGCGGACGATATAGGTGAGGGAGATGAACTGGAGATACGACTCGATGAGGGAATCCTGATCGATCACACGACAGGTAAGGAAAAGACGTTTTCTGCGCTGCCTGCCATAATGCGAGACATCCTCCGAGAAGGTGGACTGGACCGTTATATAAAGAAGCGTGGAGGACTGCAGATTTGATGAAGGTTGTAAAGATACCTTATATAGCAGGAGACGGCACAGGGGATGATATCTGGGCCGCATCCAGAGGGATTTTCGAAGAGGCCTTTCTCAAGGCCACAGGGGGAGAGCAGAGAATAGAATGGTTGACGGTGATCGCAGGGCTCAAGGCCCTCGAAAGAAAAGAAGAGCTTGTGCCTGATGAGACGCTTAAGGTCGTTCGAGAGCATAAAATAGCCATCAAGGGGCCTCTGACAACACCTGTGGGGGGCGGATTCCGGAGTGTCAATGTCTATCTCAGGCAGATATTCGACCTCTATGTGTGCATGCGTCCCATCCGGTACTTCAAGGGGTTGCCGAGTCCGCTGAAAGAGCCCGAGAAGGTGGACCTCATCATCTTCAGAGAGAATACCGAGGACCTCTACCGGGGGATCGAATGGAAAGAGGGCACTTCTCAAGCGCGAGCTCTTATCGGTTTCCTGAAGGACGAGATGAGCGTGACCCTGCCTTCGGATACGGGCCTCGGCATAAAACCGATGAGCAAAACTGGCACGGTCCGTTTCACAAAATGGGTTATCGATTACGCGATCAAGCACCGGAGAAGGTCCATAACCGTGGTACATAAAGGCAATATCATGAAGTACACGGAAGGCGCTTTCCGCGAATGGGCATACGAGATTGCTCGCGCTTATCCGGATAGAATCAGTGTGAATGGAGAGGACAACAAGATTCTCTTCAATGACCGTATCGCCGACAATATGTTTATGCAAATCATAATGAAGCCTGAGGAATATGATATCCTGCTATGCCCCAATCTGAACGGAGATTATCTCTCAGATACGTGCGCAGCGCTTGTCGGAGGCCTTGGCGTGGCGCCCGGCGCCAATATCGGCGATGACGTGGCCATATTCGAACCCACCCACGGGAGCGCGCCCAAATATGCAGGCAAAGATGTGGTCAATCCCGCATCCCTCATACTGTCGGGCGCCATGATGTTTCGGCATATGGGCTGCGATCAGGCCGCATTCCTTATAGAAAAGGCAATAGAGAACACCATACGTGACGGGATTGTGACCTACGACCTTGCCCGTCAGCTTAAAGATCAGCGTCCGGTCAGCTGCTCTCGGTTCGGAGATGAGGTTGCAAAACGTTTGTAAACATACGAGGAAATTCTGTTTCAATGGAAACGGAAAGAACGGAAAGGAAGAAAGACCATGTTAGATGAAACCAAAAGCAGGATCGATAACCTGCAGCAAAGAATAGGCTCGTTACGAGGCTATCTTTGACCTCGAAGGCCTCAACAAAAAACTCGGCGAGTTAGATTCGGAGATTTCACAGGCGGCCTTCTGGGAAAATCAGGAACAGGCCCAGAAGACGCTCAAAGAGAGATCGAGAATTCAGGGAGAAATCGAAAGCTGGGAGAAGAAAGAAAAAGACCTGGAAGAGGTACTCATCTTGAGCGATCTTGTGAAAGAAACCGGGGATGCCAAAGACCTGGAGGAGCTCGATTCGCTTGTAGCCGCCCTGGACGAATCTCTCGAAACCTATGAAATCGAACGGATGCTGAGCGGCGAAAACGATGAAGGCAATGCGATTGTGTACATCAATTCCGGCGCGGGGGGCACTGAGGCCCAGGACTGGGTCGAGATGCTGCTCAGGATGTACCTCAAGTGGGCGGAAAGAAAGGGGTTTGAAACACAGGTTGTGGACCTCTTGCCTGGTGAAGAGGCGGGGATCAAGAATGTTACCTTTATCGTGCGCGGAAAGCATGCTTACGGATATTTGAAGTGTGAGGCGGGCATCCACAGGCTGGTCCGCGTTTCTCCCTTTGATGCCAACAACCGGCGCCACACATCGTTCGCGTCGTTTTATGCCTATCCGGAGATTTCCGAGGATATTCAAGTGGCCATAAAGGAAGAAGACCTGCGTGTGGACACGTTCCGTTCCAGCGGGCCCGGCGGACAGCATGTGAACAGGACCGAATCGGCCATACGCATCACCCACATCCCCACGGGTATCGTGGTGCAATGCCAGAATGAGCGGTCTCAGCACAAAAACAGGGCTATAGCTATGGCGATTCTCAAATCCCGTTTGTACGAACTCGAAAAAAAGAAGCAGGAGGAGAAGTTAGATTCTCTGAACAGGGAGAAGAAGGATATAGCGTGGGGAAGCCAAATACGCTCATATGTATTACATCCGTATAAACTTATCAAAGATCACCGCACCAAACATGAAGAGCACAATGCGGAGGCCGTTCTTGACGGGAATATCGATGGTTTTATTAAATCTTACCTTTTATACTTGACTTTTGACCAGAAAAGGTATGATAATTAAATAGATATGGAAATTTTCAGCATAAATAGAGAAATAATTAGCGAAAACCGTGTAGAAGAACTGGAAGAAAGAATTGACCGGCTCATTGAGGGTTACAAGGCGATGAAGGCCGAGAATGAAACACTCAAGGCTAAAATCGCTTCCGTTGAGACGAGTGACAGGGACGTACAGAAGAAAATAGCTGAGATAGCAAATGAGAGGGAATTGCTTATCGAGAAGGTGACAAAGATTCTCGAAAAAGTAGAAAGAGTTGAAATTTAGTATTCAGAGGGTGCGATGGAGAAAAAGGTTGAAGTAACCATACTGAAACAACCGTTTACCTTTGTCGGAGAAGATGAAGACAGGATAAAAAGAGATGCTATGTATGTACACGATAAAATTGACCATGTGATTGACAGGTACGGGATAGTGAACACGTTAAACGCGGTCATCATGGCCATGATGGAGATTACGGACGAGTATCTTGAGATGAAGAAACAGGCAGAGAAATTTGAGGGAAGAACACTTCGACTGATAAAAAAGTTCGAAGATTTCGAAGCAATAGATGTTCCCTGCGGTGCACGTGATAAATGGTAGGCTTAGAGCCAACACCTCAGTGCGGGGAGCCGTATCTTGTCGTGGTGTGCACGCTCACTTTTTAAGTGAGAAGCCTGATACGACAAAATGGCGCCCACTTAACATCGAGGTTCAAGACGTACTGTTTACACGGCACTTGCGGGGCTTTATATTTTAGGGGTAATGTTTAAGGATATAGAGATTTGACATACATATTGATTATGTTATACGGTGGTATACAATGAAATCTAACAGGTGTTGGTAGACCGCCGTATTTTCTCTTTGCCTCCTTATCATTGTAACCCCTAAATAATTTAAGATAGATTTAGGGGGTATCTTGGATACGCTAATACTGACAATCATAAGCTTCGTTGTGGCGCTTTTCGTCGGGTTTGTTCTGGCCAGGCTGGTGCAGAAGAAAAAGATCGGCGAGTACGAGAAGATAGGCAAGAAGATCCTGGAAGATGCCAAGAAGGAGTCGGACGTGATGACCCGGGAGGCATCGATCCAGGCAAAGGATATTGTGCTCCAGGCGAGGAACGAACTGGAGCAAGAAGTGAAGTCGAGAAGGCTCGAGATGCAGAACTCAGAGAGACGTCTATCGCAGAAAGAGTCGAATATTGATAAGAAACTCGATTCCCTGGACAAGAAAGAGGATGAGTTAGGCAAGAAAGAGAGGGAAGTCTCAGGCAAGCAGTCTTATCTCGACACGAAAATAAGGGACTATGAATCGTATATCGTACAGCAGAAAGAGCGTCTTGAAAAGATATCGGGCATGACCGCCGAGGAAGCCAAGAAGATGCTTATCCAGGCGCTTGAAGACGAAGCCAAGTACGAAGCCATGAAAATTATAAAAAAGATTGAGGAAGAAGCCAAGGAAAAGGCCGACAAGAAGGCCAAGGAGATCATAGCTTTTGCGATCCAGCGATATGCCGGCGATTATGTGGGGGAAGATACCGTGTCGGTCGTTGCCCTTCCCAATGAAGAGATGAAGGGGCGTATCATCGGCCGCGAAGGCCGTAACATTCGTGCCCTAGAGGCGGCGACGGGAGTTGATATTATTATTGATGACACACCGGAAGCCGTGATTCTCTCCTGCTTCAATCCCGTGAGGAGGGAAGTGGCCCGCATCGCCATAGAGAGGCTTATCAGCGACGGTCGCATACATCCGGCCAGGATTGAAGAGATAGTTTCCAAAGTTGCACAAGAAATGGAAGAAAAGATCAAAGAGGCCGGAGAACAGGCGGTCTTTGATCTCGGGATTCACAATGTTCACCCCGAAATGGTGAAACTGTTGGGCAGGCTTAAGTTCAGGAGCAGCTATGCGCAGAATATTTACCAGCATTCTCTGGAGGTCGCATTCATATGCGGGGCCATAGCCGCGGAACTCAAAGTCAATGTGAAAGAGGCAAAACGGGCCGGGTTACTCCATGATATCGGGAAAGCGGTGGACCATGAGATCGAAGGCTCTCACGCTACCATCGGCGCCGACCTGGCGAGGAAACACGGCGAATCCGAAGACATCATCCACGCCGTACTTGCCCATCACGAAGACGTGGAGGTAGTGAACCTGCTTGACGTGATCGTTCAGGCGGCTGACGCACTATCCGGAGCGCGGCCTGGAGCGAGACGAGAGATGCTGGAGACCTACATCAAGCGCCTGGACGAATTAGAGCGCATCGCCAACGGTTTCCAGGGGGTGGAGAAATCATATGCCATACAGGCCGGCAGGGAAATACGCATCGTCGTGAATAGCGAAAAGACGAGTGACGAGAATATTGTCCTGCTGTCGAAAGATATTGCCAAGAAGATCGAGACAGACCTTTCCTATCCGGGGCAGATAAAGGTTGTTGTGATTAGAGAGACAAGGTCAGTGGAATATGCCAAGTAGTCTCGATGTCCTGTTTCTGGGCGATGTGATCGGCAAACCCGGACGGGGAGCTGTCATTCGCTACCTGAAAACCATACATGTCGATTTTGTCATCATCAACGGGGAGAATCTCGCAGGTGGTATAGGGATTACCCCTTCTACGGCCATCGAGATCCTGGAAGGCGGTGTAGATGCCATCACCACAGGAAACCACGTGTGGAAAAAGAAAGAAATGGTCCCGTTTCTCATGGAGGAGCATCGCGTGGTCCGTCCTCTCAACTATCCCCGGGGGAATCCGGGCTTTGGATACACCGTTATCAAAAAGAACGACATATCCCTGTGTGTGGTTAATATTGAAGGCCGGGTTTTCATGGAACCCCTGGATTGCCCATTTCGCGTTATCGACGAATTCCTCGAAAAAAGCGACAGGAAAGGGACGCCCATAATCGTAGATTTCCATGCCGAAGCCACCTCGGAGAAGATTGCCATGGGATGGTTTCTCGATGGCAGGGTCTCCGCGTTATTTGGGACCCATACCCACGTGCAGACTTCCGATGAGAGGATACTGCCCGGAGGAACGGGTTATATCACCGATGCAGGTATGACAGGACCGACCGATTCCGTAATCGGTATGGCCAAGGAAGGTGTTCTGCAGAAATTCATTACCCAGATACCTCATAAATTCGAAGTGGGAAAGGATGATGTGGAGGTTCAGGGCGTGCGTGTAACTATCGATCCGTTGAGCAGAAAATGTCTCAAGATCGACAGAGTGAAAGAAAAGATGGTGTAGTCCTCGGTACTACGTGGCAAAGATGGGGTCTTGCATGGATATTGATCGCCAGATGGAGATAATAAAGCGGGGAGCCGTAGACCTCGTCAATGAAGAAGAGTTGCGGAAAAAACTCATACGTTCGAGGGAGCAGAACAAGCCCCTCAGGGTCAAGCTTGGTCTTGATCCCACAGCCCCGGATTTACATCTCGGCCACACGGTCGTCCTTCAAAAACTAAAACAATTTCAAGACCTCGGACATACGGCGATTTTTCTGATCGGCGACTTTACCGGGTTGATAGGTGATCCTACGGGCAGGATAGAAACGCGACCCCAGATATCCAAAGAGACACTACTCGCTAATGCCGAGACATATAAGGAGCAGGGCTTCAAAATCCTCGACTCCAAGACCACGGAAATGAGATTCAACAGTGAGTGGTTCGAAGCAATGAATGCCGCCGACATGATCAGGCTTTGCGCACAGTACACCATGGCCCGAATGATGGAACGGGAAGACTTCCGTAATCGTTATCAAAATAACCTTCCCATCAGTATCCACGAATTCCTCTATCCCCTGGTTCAGGGCTACGATTCGGTCGCGCTCAAGACTGACGTAGAGCTCGGCGGTCATGACCAGATTTTTAATCTCTTTGTAGGTCGCGAGATCCAGAGGGCTTATGGTCAGGAATCTCAGTGTATCGTCACGGTGCCCCTGCTTGAAGGCACGGACGGCGTGAACAAGATGAGCAAAAGCTATGGGAACTACGTGGGCATCGATGAACCGGCTCAAGCGATGTTCGGCAAACTCATGTCCATATCGGATGAGCTCATGCTCAAGTACTATGAACTCCTAAGTGACATCACCCTGGAAGATCTCAAGAGTCTCAAGGAGGGGATACGCTCCGGTACTGTGCACCCGAAAGATGCAAAGGTAAGGCTGGCAAAGGAGATCATTACGAGATTTCACAACGCTCAAGCAGCCGAAGCGGCTCATCAGAACTTTGAAAAAACGTTCAGGGACAAGGAAGTACCGGACGACATCGAAGTTGTGAGGGTAGAGAGCGCAGCGGTGGAGAAGTGGCTCCCTAAGCTTCTCGTGAACCTTGGCATGGTCTCATCCACCTCGGAGGGCAAGCGCATGATCGCTCAAGGCGGTGTTTCTATCAACAGCGAGAAGGTGAAATCCGACGACGTGCCCGCCGGTGAAGAATTGATCATCAAGGTTGGGAAAAGGAAATTCAAGAAGGTGATCATCCAAGGACAGTGAGGCATTCCACGGAGAGTCTCGGGGCCAAGGAGTGCATCATGCTCCGGAGACTTCATTTTTGATAGAGACGCTATTTTGAAAAAGCACAGTGAAACATACTATCCCCGCAACACCCATTAAACCGGCCACATAGAAGATTGAGGACAGGGAAGAGCTGTTCATAAGGACCCCTCCCAGGAGCGGGCCAACAAGCAGTCCGAGGTTCATAGCGGAATTAAAAAACCCGATTGTCAAGCCCATTCCGTGAAAACGACCTTCTTCCACAAGGAGGGCAGCAGTGGCCGGGATGGTCAAAGCGCTGCACACGCCGATTCCCGCGCACAAAAAAGCAAAGTGCCAGAATGTCTTGGCCCAAGGAAGAGAACATGTCATCAGGGCCACGCAAATGCCGCCGGCCTTTGTAATTGTCTCGCGATCCAACCTGTCGCATATCTTTCCGAATGGTCGCAAAAATAGTACTGTGAAGATCGTTCCAACGGCCATTATTGTGCCGATCTTAAGCCCGCTAAACTTGAGATCACTCAACAGAATAGGCAGAAATACGGCACTGACGGTTATGCCGAGAGAACGGGTGAAGATGAATGATGCGAGGCCAAGAAGCCGTCTATTTTGAAAAGCGGTCCGAAAGGTTTTGTCGTGTGAAGGCCTGCCCGCAGCGGAAAAATCGGAAACGTACAGAATACTGAGGAATAAGGATAAAACACAGAGGAAGAAAAGACAGCCAAAGACAGTCTGTATTCCGAAGCGGTCTCTCGCAAGTCCTCCCAATATGGGCCCAACACCCATGGCTATATAGAAAGAGATATCAAAGGTGCCCATGGAAGTCCCTTCACGATTTCTGGGGACAAAATCGGCAATTGAGGCTAAGGCCAGCGGACGCACCAATGCCGCTGCCGTGCCCTGGAATATAAAAAGAATTGTCCAGGAAACGAGGTTCCAGGAAAGAAAGAGGTACCCCAGGGCAACCAGACAATAAATAGTGAGTCCCATGACAATGAGAGTATGCCTGTTAGCGCTGTCGGACAAACTTCCGCCCACGGGCGACAAGAGAAGCCTGGTCAAGCCATATGAAAAATAAAGAACGGCAATACCTAAGCCGCCGCTCCCCACGTCTTTCAGGTAGAGCGGCAAGAAAGGGCTGACCATTGAAAAGCCAAGAGAAACCGCAAAGACGACGGCGAAGAGCGTCACGTACGTTACGTTTTCATTGTGTCGGGTTGTCGGGATGAGTCTCGTCCTCTTAACTCAGGCTCGCGATAAGCGCCGTGCTTTGATAACCATCTCACGCCCCTCTGTCTCAATCCAAATTGATGTTGTCGGTGTCTATTCCATTTGTAATCATGTTCCACGAGAGACCATGATAAAGATATAGTCTAACCTCCTGCAATGACTCGCCTAAGTGAGCACTCACGGCATGCCACAACGCGACACGAATAGTCTACCTGGTGATCCTCCCTCGTTAAGCCGGCTTAGCCAGGCCTATGGGGTTTAAAGATTACCTCCTGACGTATTTTGCCGCGTTCTCCCCTGCCATGCGTCCCGAATTTACGGCAAAACCGAGGGATGTTCCCGGTATAGCAAAGCTGTAGGTATCGCCATACATTACCCCGACGTTATTCCCTACCGCATATAGACCGGGAATCACGTCAAAATCTTTATTCATCACTTCCAATTTTTCATTGACCTTTATGCCGCCGAGAGTACCCAGCATCGTGGGATAGATTCTGAGTGCATAAAAAGGAGCCGTTCTTACGGGCCGGAGATAGAGCGGGTTCTTCGCGAACTGATCGTCTTTCTTTTTTGCCGCAAACCCGTTATATTCGTTGATCGTAGTTTTCAACGCTTCCAGCTTCATGCCGGTTTTGTTTGCCAGGTCTTCAAGAGAGCTTGCGATGAAAAGGTTCTTGTTTCCCTTTTCCGTGGCGCTCTTTATCTGGGCTTCCAGATTGGCGAGCCTGTCACCGGCCACACCGCCCACGTTGCTCGCGCCTCGGTCGAAGCCTTTCGTCTCCATGTAGTTTTTCGTGTCCTCGTCAAAGACAAGGTAACAATGCCTCCCTTTTTGCTTTGCCAGCGCATTTCCCGCAAATGGGCTATTGAGGACCATGGTTTCTTCGTTTCCAAAGCGCAGGCCCAGCAGGTTAACCCAAAGATAAGGCTGACGGATGAGGATAAGGAGCTGGGTTCCGTCAAGGCCCGACCCGGGGAGCCAGTACTCAATTTCAACAAGGCCCATTCCTTCTTGAGCGGCTCCGACATCCCATGCCATTTGAAGTCCATCCCCCATAAGGCCCACATCAACCCTTGGGAACATGTCAACTCCTATCTGAAAACCGGCATATTTCTTTACCCAGTCCCTGTTGCCGCCATATCCACCGGTAGCAATAATGACTGCCCGGGCATTTACCTCAAGAGTCTTCCCGCCCTCTTCCGCGATTACCCCGGTAATTCTGTCCTGTTCCTTGAGAATCCTCTTTACGGGCGCATTCAAGTGGATATCGATGCCTTTTTCCTTTGCTTTGGCTACAAGCGCCTTCATCATTGCGCCCCCGCGCCCCTTGATAAGGTGCCATGTGCGGGGAGCTCCGGGCATTGTGGTCGAGGGTTCGGTGAACTCAACCCCCTGTTTCTGCATCCACTCAATTGTGTCGGGCGACTTGTCGATGAATGCTCTAATCAATCTTGCATTGCCCATATAGTGATTATATTCCATCATCATATTAAAGGCCTCATCCCGGGAAAGAGTAATACCTCTTTCTTTTTGCATTTTACTTTCTACGGCGAAGATCCCCATGGGAAAATTGCTCGTGCCTCCTGGATTTGATTTGGCCTCAAAGACAGTTACCCTTGCTCCATTCTCGGCAGCTGCAAGCGCCGCCATCATTCCCGAGCCGCCGGCGCCGATAACGACTACGTCTGTCTTCAAGGTCTGACCATTTGTCGCGCCTGCCGCACAAAGGACGAACAAACCCGCGGCCAGCATCATTAGGAACTTGTTGGTTTTCATCGTCTCCTCCTTGTGTTGTCCCTAAAAAGGGTTATTCGATTTAAGGTCTGCAGCCTTCTACGGGTTTCTCCCGATCGAGGGCTCAGATGGTAACCTGGCTTAATTTTTCCGCTCCTTCATCGGTGATAAGATACGTATATCCCATACCGATACCGTCTTGTCCGGGTTGAGTAGCGATACATGGATGAAACGCCACTGTCATTCCCGGCATGAGCTCGGTGTTGTCAGTTGCTGAAAACGAGAAGAATTCGAGCGCATCAAGCCCTATGCCGTGTCCTGCACGAAGTGGGCTTGTATAGCCGTGTTTGTGGACTACTTCAGTTACCACGCGATCTATTTTGTCTGCCTTTATCCCTGGTTTCAAAAAAGCAACTCCAGCATCCAACGCTTCGCGCCACACCGGAAGTAACGGTTCGATGTGGGCGGGATATTCTGTGACGGGGATTGTCACCGTTAGCTGTGCATAATAGCCCTCACGGGAAGGGGTGATCTCCAGGGCCAGGGTGCTGTCAGCGCGGAGCACGTTGCCCACCGGATAGAAAAAGTTTATCTTTGCTGCCTCCCCATCTATAAAATTCATTGAGTATTCGCAGCCCATGCTGTGTATAACCCTGCTTACCTCTCCGTAAATCTCGTAATCACTTATTCCTGCCTGCAATGTCTCCCGGACAGCGGCGTACGCCCTGTCGGCAATGGTAGCTGAGTCTCTGATCGTCGCGATTTCCTCCTGACTTTTGACAAGACGCAACTGTTTGAAGATCGATATGGAATCAACTATTCTGCGGGGGAATGCCTCTCTCAAAGATAAATAGAGTGGAACGGGCAGGTGCTGTATGCCTACCAATCCTAAAGAATCGCCATGGCTGCGACGGGAAATCTCCTCTATGACGCGCGCCGAATCGCCCGTAACATCCACACAATCATGAATCCATCCGGCCCGTCGCACATGGGAAGATGCGATAGGCGATCCGAGAAAGACAGGGTCTGAATCGACAGGGAACAGGCAGTACTGTTCACCAAAGTTGACCCCGTGGTTACTCACATATCGTAGATTGCCCCGAGCTGTATGGCTGTCGCGTCCGACGATGACGAGATTATCGAGGCCGGCCTCTCGCATGAGCCTCCTGATGGCTTCGTAACGTCGATCGCGTTCGTTCAGTGAGAAACTCATAAAAGAAGTTCCTTTCTTACTTTAACCAAGTTCGGCCATATAATGGAATTGCTTTGCACCACCTAATCCTTGACATGAAGTATCTTTTTGTAGTTTATTTATACACCGTTCCCCGGTAGCTCAATCGGCAGTAGCGGCTGGCTGTTAACCAGTAGGTTGCAGGTTCGAGTCCTGCCCGGGGAGCTTTTTTATTACCATGCGGACCATCCCACCCTCTCCGTGTGCCGATCATATGGTGCGACCCACTTCATATCCGTCCCAGATTGCCCCGGTTATGTTTCTCGGCTCCCTACAGTCTCCCAATGCATAGAGGTGTGCGATTTTGTTGTTGAGGGCTCTATACAGACCATCCCGGGGCTGCATGCCTGTCGCGATCACAACAGTCTGGGCTGGAACCTCGTTCTTTTCGAATGATGCTCGGGCGATCATAACGCTGTTACAGGCTATTTCCTGAACCTCTGCGCCCGTTATTGTTTTGACGCCATGGGCGGTCATGAGATCGAGCAGCATGATCCTGTTCATGCGGGGTATCGCATGAAGAACATCCGGCATGAGCTCCGGCAGCATTTCCACCACAGATACGTTTAAGCCCTGTTGGGCGAGCCACAGAGCGGTCTCACACCCCATAAGCCCGCCGCCTATCACCACGACTGCGCCATGGGCAGTACTTCTACCGGCAAGCAGCTCGGTGCACGTGACTACTTGCCGGTTCTCTATGCCCGGTAAGTCGGGCATGACGTGATCCGATCCGGTAGCGACGAGCGCCGCATCGGGATTGTGTTCCAGGACGTCTTGTTCGGTGGCCTCTATTCCAAGTCGTATCTCGATATCAAGTTTCTTCAGTTGCGTCTCATACCACTCGATGAGTCTTTTCAGATCCTTTTTGAATTCCGGCACCGCCGCCTCGATCACATGCCCGCCAAGGCGCTCACTCTTTTCGTAGAGTGTTATGGAATGGCCCCTGATGGCGGCCGCCCTCGCTGCCTCCATACCCGCCATTCCACCGCCGACTACAACAACTTTTTTTTGTGTGTTGGCTGGAGTGAGTTGATACTCTCTTTCCCTTCCCACGGCCGGATTCACCGTGCAACAGAGCGGCCGAAAGGTCGAGAACCTGCCCATGCACCCATCGTGGCATCCGATGCACGGTCTCAAGTCTTCATTTCTGTTTTCCCGTACGATCATGGGCCAACGCGGTTCGGCGAGCAGTCCTCTGCCAAGGGCTATAATGTCAGCCTTTCCTGATGCTAGCGTCTGTTCGGCTACATCGGGACTTTCCAACCTGCCCACGGCGATGACAGGGATGCTGACTGCCTGCTTGGCAGATGCCGCCATTTCTATCATACAGCCGTGTTCTTGATAAATCGGAGGGTGAGCCCAATACCAGCTATCGTATGACCCCGCATCGACATGGAGCGCGTCAAAGCCCGAGCCTTGTAAAAGCCGGGCCATCTTAACGCCTTCATCAAGGTCGCGTCCCTGCTCAACGAAATCCTCTCCTTTGAAGGCACTCCTGTTAGGCCCCTTTATGAAATGTTTGAGCCCGAATCGGTAGACCACGGGGAATTCATTGCCGATCCGCTTTTTGATTTCCTGCACTATCTCGATGGGAAACGTGAGCCTTGCTTTAAGACTCCCGCCGTATCTGTCCACGCGCTGGTTCCAAAGGGCCGTGGTAAACTGATCAAGCAGATATCCTTCATGACCATGTAACTCGATGCCGTCCATGCCGGCTGTGGCGACTGTTTCCGCGGCATCACCAAAAGCCCGGACGATAATTTCGACTTCTTCCGTGGAAAGAGATCGACATGTGACCGAAGGATCGGAGTAGTGCGCAACCGCAGATGCTGAAACGGGTTGACCGAAGGCAGTGGGTGTCCTTGAAACACGTCCGAACCCCGCTGTTAATTGGATAAAAATCTTTGCGCCGAGGGCGTGCACGGCCTCGCCAAGCTCGCCCAGGGGACCGAGAGAAGAATGGCTGATAAGCGTCATATATGGCCTGGATACATCGATCTTATTCTCCACTTTAAAGAGTCCGGTGATGATGAGGCCGACCCCGCCGCGAGCCCGTTCCATATAGTAATCGATGGCACGAGGTGATGGATTTCCTTCTCGATCGGTGAGTCCTAAAAGCCCCATGGGCGCCATGGCTATCCTGTTCTTCAGGGTGATTTTACCGATATTTATCGGCTCAAAGAGTTTGCGATAGTGGTCACCCGTTTTATCTTTATAGATATGTCTCATATGCGCCGGGCCAAATCACTCCGCTTCATAATCGTTTTCGGGAATCACGTAGCGTGGATGCTTATCATAAACCTTGTAGAATGGGGTGGTCCAGCCGATCTGTTCCCTGGGAATCAATCTCCGGAATCGACCCTGGGCTTCGGCTTCACCAAGGGCATCAACGAACATACTTCTTGCCCGGCCCGTCTCGAGCAGGGAGTCGGCCTGGTAATCGATTTCTATCGCCCCCGTAGGACAGATCATTTCGCAGAAATAGCAGGGCTGACATTTGCTGGGAAAAATAGGGGGCGAGACCGACAGATCGATGACCCTTAGGCGGCAGTGCTCCATACACAGTGTGCACTCAGGATATCTGCACTTTTGGGTGTGGAATTTCATGTGGGCCATGGGCCTCTTCAACGTCCTCGGCGGCGGCATGGGGGGAACAGCGGGGATGAGACCGGTCTCGCCGGCCGCAATCCGCTCGCTGATCTCCACCATGCTTTCGCCGAAGCGTTCGGCTTCGGTCAAGTCTATCTCATCAGGATGGCCATCGGTTAAGTAGGGTTTAGGAAAAAGAGGGTGGTTCACACTCCCGTACCAATGACCGGTTCCCACGACCACCAGGCCCTTTTTCATGAGGAGCCTTACCATGGTCGGAAAAAAACGCACGTATACTGTTCCGTGGGTGCAGAACGTGAACGTATGTTTGCCCGTGAGTCGGGGCAGGGCATCGACAAAGCGTTTCACATGGAGGGGCACCCCATTCCATACGGGGCTTCCCACGCCAATTAAATCGTAGCTCTCAAGACTTCTCATATCTGCGTGCGGGAGGACCGCTATGTCGCACCGTCGTGCAATCTTGCTTACGCCCGTGCGGATGGCGCGGGCCACTTTTGCCGTGTTTCCCGATTGGGAAAAATAGAGAATGATCGATTTCATAGTCTCAGGCCAGGCATGGTTTCACCGTCTATTTAGCAGGCGCGGCGGTCTGCAAGATAGCCTTTATGAGAGTGAGTTTCTTGGGAATCTTTTGTTCCATGACCACCTTGCCGGGGGCGAAACTCGCCCTGAAATTGTTCCTCATAAGTTCATTGACAAATTCCGGATCTTTCGAGATATTTTCTATTGCCCTCTCGAGAACCGTGACGATTTCCGGAGGAGTTTTTGCCTGAACAGCCAGGTAGGTAGCCACTTCGATGTCAGGCACGTCCTTGCCAAAGACCTTTGTGAAGTCCGGGATTGAAGGATCGAGCCCGAAATCTTTGGCCGGGTCAAAACTGAAAAGGATCCTAATTTTTCCTGCTTCCACCAGAGGTTTTGCCGTGGCATTGCTGGTGAGGCCGATAGGCACATGTTTTCCCAGGACCGAGGCAACCACCTCCTGAACGGGGACACCTATGAGTTTAAGCCCGCCCTGTCTGTTCATGTTTTCCATTCTCATAGCAGCCATGGTCCCAACCCCCGGATGACAGTATTTGATCCCAGGGTTTTTCTTAGCGTAGTCCATAAAATCCTGAAAGGTCCTCCAGGGAGAATCGGCCGGGACGATGAGAACCGTCCCGTTCAGGGCGACTTGGGCGGCGACGCGCAAATCTTCGATAGCGTAACCGGCCTGCCCGGTAAGCACAGGGATGATATAGTCCCCTGTATTGAGAATGGTGTAACCGTCCGGGCGGGCGGTGGCTTCTGTGGTGATCGCCACCACACCACCACCTCCGGTCTTGTTCACGGGCACAACGGTGACGCCGAGCTGTTTTTCGAGGTGATGAGCGAGGATACGATTGAGGATGTCAGGACCGGTCCCCGGTGCAAAACCGCAAAGGATCTCAATCTGATGGGCAGGATATTTCTGTTGCGCCCGTAGGCTCCCGCAAAGCAGGCCAGCCATGAGCACCAAAATCAGAATACCGAAGATCATCTTCTTTATCATAGTCTCAATTCCTCCATACCATGGGTAAGACCCGTGCGAGTCATAGCATGCGCTGCGCGTTCGAGAACAGGCATTAGCGGCGGCACATAAGTATCGGCCTCCTGTAGCGGAACATGGCGTGGCCCTATTTAATGAGGCCTTCCTCCTTCATAATGGACCGTACAAGTTCCATCTTCTTGGGTATCCTTTGTTCCATAACGACCTTGCCGGGAACAAAGCTCACCATCTGATTGATTCTCATGGTTTCGGAAATAAACTCCGGATCTTTCGTCATCTTTTCCAGGGTCTTCTCTAAAATGTCCATAACGTCCTTGGGGGTGTTCTTGGGGGCTACGAGATAGAGTCCGACCTCAATATCCGGAGCATTAGGGAACATTGTGGCCATATACGGGAGAGAAGGATCGAGTCCGAACCCCTTGGCCTGGTCGAAGCTGAAAAGGATCCGCAGTTTACCGGCGTCTGCCTGGGCTTTTGCCATGCCCGCACTTAGACTGCCTATGGCCACGTGTTTTCCGAGAAGGGCCGAAATGATCTCCGAATCTCCTTTCATGGGTACGCCGATCAATTTCAATCCGGCCTGTTTATTGAGGTTCTGCGTTCTGAAATAGACCGAGGTGCCGACCCCCTGATGCGCCCACTTAGCGCCAGGATTCTTCTTTGCGTAATCCACAAATTCCTGGAAGGTCTTCCATGGCGCGTCTGGACCTACGGCCAAGACGCATCCGTTGAGAGCAACCTGAGCAATGACAGCCAGATCCTCGACTTTGTAAGTGGCTGTTCCTTCCAGAATAGGAGTGAAGAAGTCGCCGGAATTCAAAAGCGTGTACCCATCGGGCCGGGCGTTGGCAACAAAGGTGTAACCCACGACGCCTCCACCACCGGGTTTATGGTCAACCACCACTGTGGCTCCAGGGAGATATTTCTCCATGAATCGCGCCCAGATGCGCGCGGTGATGTCGGAGATACCGCCGGGCGCAAAGGTGACGAAGATTGTTATGGGTCGAGATGGAAATTTTTGTTGAGCCCAGACTGGTTTGGCCATATCTAGGCCGAGGCAGAGAGCAAACGCTACAACGAGTACAAGGCCGATCAAGGATTTTTTTCTCATGGTTACCTCCCTTATGGTTTTCTTTGGTTACATTGCCTACGTTGATTATAACTTTTTTTCTAATGGTATACCCTATCTATCCCTCACTCTCAGATTCGTCTATGACCTTAGTTTTCGTCTTGCGATACGTCGAGAAGCCCGTGGACATGAACAGAAGCGCTGAGATGATGAGCAGTATGAGCGAAATGGGTTTTGTGACGAAAATAGCGAAACTCCCATCGGACATGATCAAAGAATTACGGAAATTCGTCTCCATAATAGGTCCCAGGATGAACGCTAAAATCAGAGGGGCCGATTCGAAGTGAAATTTTCGTAATATATAGCCGACAACGCCGAAAATGACCATGATGACAATGCTCATACCGCTCTCATTTTCCGCATATGAGCCGATCAGACAGCACAAAAGGATGAGTGGCATGAGGAGCCTGTAAGGTATCTTCAACACCTTCACCCACATACCGATAAGAGGAAGATTGAGCCCGAGCAACATAACGTTTCCTATGTACATGCTGGCAACGACACCCCAGAATATCTCGGGATGCTGGGAAAGAAGCAGAGGCCCAGGGGTCACGCCGTGAATCACGAGCGCCCCCAAGAGAAGCGCCATGATCGCCGTTGGAGGAATTCCCAGGGCAAGTAGCGGCACGAAGGCCCCGCCTGCCGCGGCATTGTTCGCCGTTTCAGGTCCTGCAACACCTTCGATAGCGCCATGACCGAACTCCTCGGGGTGCTTGGAAAGTCTCTTCTCTGTTGTATAGGAGAGAAAGGTAGACATGGCTGCGCCGCCACCGGGGAGAATGCCAAGAAAGAAACCCATGACCGACGCTCGCCATATAGGACCGATAGACCTCTTCCAGTCTTGCAGATTCGGGAAGAGGTCTTTTACTCTGGTTTGGAACATGACTTTTCCCTGGGATTCGTCGAGGTTGGTGAGCACTTCAGCGATGCCGAACAGGCCCATCACCACGGGCACCATGCCCACCCCGTCAAGAAGGGTCGTACACCCAAAGACAAAACGGGGCATGCCGGAAATAGGGTCCATACCTACGACGCCGAGGATCAGCCCGAGAAGTACCATAAAAACCGCATTGATGACCGATCCGCTTGTCAGATAGGTGAGGACGGTCATGGCAAGACACATCAGGGCAAAGAACTCGGGGGGGCCAAATTTAACGGCCACACCGGCGAGAGGATAAACGAGGAACATAAGCGCGATAATACTGAACGTTCCCCCGATAAAGGATCCGAAAGCAGATATGCCGAGGGCTGGACCGGCTCGGCCTCGCTTGGCCATTTGGTACCCGTCGATGCAGGTGACGACCGAAGAAGCCTCTCCAGGAATGTTTACGAGGATAGAGGTTGTTGAGCCGCCGTACTGTGCTCCGTAATAAATACCGGCAAGCATAATGATGGAGGTGGCCGGGGGCAGGCCAAAGGTCGAAGGCAGAAGAATCGACATGGCGCCAACCGGGCCGATGCCTGGAAGCACGCCCACAAGGGTCCCTATGAATACACCCACGAAGCAGTAGAACAGCACTTGAGGCTGAAACACGTTATGAAAACCGGAAAGCAGACCGCCGAATATGTCCATTCTTCCTCCTCGGGAAAGATCAATACATACCAAAATACCGGAGAACGCCAGGGGGAAACCGCGTACCGAGATACGTGAACATGAAATAAGTTGCGACGACTACGATGGCCGAGTAGCCGAGTGCTTTAGACCAGCTCTTATAGCCCGATGCAAAGAACAGGACGGCCATAATGAAGAAGGTGGTGATAATATAACCGAGCGGCTCTAAAAGTATGCCGTAAGCGAAAAGGGAAGCTACAACCAGGCATAGTTTGCCCACGTTAAGTGCCGACACGCCTGTCTTTTGCTCCTCATCATCCTTAACTTTCTTGACCAATGCGACCAAAAGCTTAAACAAAGAAAGCAGTATAAAGAGGCCCCCAACGGCAAAGGGGAATAGCCCTGGGCCCGGAGTGTGGATTTGCCCAAGACCCAATCTGTAGGAATAGGATACGACAAAAACGCCCAGTGCTAGCCAAAAGCACGTAACAATGAGATTTTCCTTCTTCACTTTATTGCTACCTCCCGTATGGATTGCGCCACCTGATCATAAGCGCCTTAACCCCTGTTGAATCTCTTAAGCAGCGAATTTGCAATAATATTCTTTTGGATTTCGTTCGTTCCGCCGTAGATTCCCGCCAACCGTGCGTCCCGATAGAACCTCTCGACTTCGTATTCCAGCATGTAGCCGTATCCTCCGTGGATCTGGATCGCTTCGTCGGCTACTTCAACGGCCGCGCGACTTGCATACGCCTTGGCCACGGAGGTGAGTTTGGGATCGACTATCCCCTGATCGAGATTCCATGCGGCACGATAGACAACGAGCCTCGCCGTTTCTATCTTGATCACCATATCGGCCAGTTTGTGCTGAATAGTCTGAAATTCCTCGAGTCTTCTGCCGAATTGTTTTCTCTCCTTCATATGGGTCAACGCCCGGTCGAAAGCCCCCTCAGCTATTCCTAAAGATTGAGCCGCTACCTCAATCCGCATCTCTTCGAAGAGTTCCATTGCCTGATAGAAGCCTCTGTTTTCTTGCCCCAGGAGGCTCGATTTAGGGACTCTCACCTCGTTGAAAGAAAGCTCTCCGGTCGGGACCATCCTGTTGCCCATTTTCTCCCCGATGTCAGAGGCAGTGAACCCCTGTGTGCCCTGATCGACGATAACGGCCGACTGGCCCCGGTAAGTGGGCTTCGCGTCGGGGTCTGTTTGACAGAGAACGATAACGAAGGCACTAACCGGTCCGTTTGTGATGAAGGTCTTTGTGCCGTTTAAGATGAACTCTTCGCCATTTTTCACAGCCGTTGTGCTGAGACAAGTAATGTCACTGCCGTGGTCCGGCTCGGTGAAGGCGCCGCTTGACAGGGCACTACCCTGGGCCACGGCGGTTAAGTATTTTTCCTTCTGTTCTTTGGTGCCGTGGCGGAGAATCATCTCTGCTGATGAGTCGGCTGCGCTCAAGGCCATGCCCAGCCCGGAATCTTGTCGGCAAAAGGCCTCCGTCACGAGAGCGTTTTCCAGCACGCCGTAACCCTGGCCTCCATATTCTTCGGGGTAGTGAATGCCCACAAAACCGAGTTCGCAGGCCTTCCTCCATATTTCATAGGGAAACGTGTGGGTCTTTTCGTGTTCGAGGGCAAGGTCCCTGTCGAACTCGCCCTTGGCGAACTCCTGCGCGGCTTTTTGGATGGCCTCTTGTTCATAAGTGAGTTTGAAATCCATGTTTCTGTCATGCCTCCGTCATGGGTTCAACATCTGTCTTGGGCCGGGCGCCGAAAAACCTCCAAGGCCACTTTTTCCATGAAGTCCTTGTTCATTGTCGGGGCACCAGTAGACTGATTATCTCATTGACGTCGTTGACTTCCTCCAATCTTTCGAGCAGACTGAGTACTTTTTCTCCATTTTCCAGAGAAATCGTCCCGGAGAAGGCGACGTTATCAAGAAATTTCTTTCGTATTTCAGCGGAGGCAAGAGGTGTAAGTATGCCGTTGCCTCTCGGCATATCGACCTCCCTGATCAATTCGATCCCCTGCTTCATTCGTATTATGACCTTTGCCCCAAGGGGCTTGCTTGAAGGAATTGTGGCGGTGAGTCTTATTTTGTTGATAAGATCGGCGATGCTCGGGTCCCGGACGAGCTCTTCAGCAAAGTGCTCCAGTTTTACGTCCTTTCTCAGCAGCGCGTTAGCCACGGTATACTGGAGGTTGAACGCGGCATCGATCTGGGGGACATCTCTGATCTTGAAAGGCTGGCCCACGGCAAAATCATGAGCTGTGGGCGTGATATCCACGACGATTTCATCAATATCATCCGGATCAATGTGGTTTGTCTTATTCAATTCCAGGACGCAGTCAATAGCCGCGTGATTCGAGCGGCAGCAGGGATAGGGTTTGCAGGTGTAGTCTGCATAGAATTCCTCCCCCAGGCGGCGTGTGAGTACTTCAAGCTGGTAACTTTTGCAATAGAGGGAAAAGTATCCGTACTTGCTGAGCAGAGGGTCCCGAATCCCTGTGAACCCCTTTGCGGCAAGGGCGGTTGAAAATATCCCTGCCTGTGCGGAAAGCCCCTGCGGCAGTTTGAAGGAATGTACTCCGTCAAAGATATTTTGAAATGAACCGGCAAACTGGTTGAGCACGATTCCAAAGGCGTGAAGCATTTCGTACTCTTTCAGACGCGCGATCCGTCCGGCTATGGCCGCGGCGCCAAACGCATTAATGGTCCCCGTACAATCAAAACCGGAGTCGATGTTGAGATTTGAGGCGGCGATGATTCTCGAGGCGAGATCGTCCCCGAGGATAAGGGCCGTGAGGAGCTCTTTTCCATCTGCGGAGTGCTGCTCCGCGACCGTAATGGCGGTGGGCACGGTTGTGCCGCTCAGGTGGGCGGGAGTACTCTTACCCTCCACATAAGCACCGGTCGGTTCAAAGTCATAGGACCTCGTCATGACGCTGTTTACGAGGGCTGCATTGTGAGCGGGCACTTTGCCCCCTTGTACAAGGATCGTACTCTCTTTCTTGCCTCCCCACTCGCGTATCAGATCGCCTATCATAGAGCAACCTGATGCCCGTGAACCTGCTATCAGACAGCCCAGGGCATCGATGACCCGATCTCGAGCCCTCTCAACGATTGTTGCATCGAAGGCCTCAAAAGGGGTTTCTACAACGTTTTTTACCATCTCGGCAATAACACTCATATTAGCCCTCCATTCTCTTTTTGTTCCCCGGTTGCCGGATGGACGAGGTTGTGATCACCATCATAGAAGCCCTCCTCTTGCGATCGCAGACAGATCTTCGACTACCGTCTCATAGTCTGCTTTTCGTCCACTTAGTTTTTCTCTTCGGGATATCCTCTCTTTATGAAACTCGATGATTTCCCTGCCGAAAGGCAGGTTGCCGTGGTCGAGATACCTTACGGCGCCTCTGTCGTCTTTGATTCCCATAACCTTACAGGCCACGGAGTTGTGGCTACTGAACGGATTGTCGAGTACGCCCTGTTCCACGGCCTTGAGGGTGCCGATCACCACATCGCCGTCACCGAGATCGAAGACGCGGTCGAGAATGGATCGAACCTCCATTTCAATCATAGTCTGTTCGTCGGCTACAAGCTCCTCATCCGCCGCGACGCCCTGGTTTTTGAAGAGGTTAACCGCCATTCTCCCGGCTTCGAACGTAACAAAAATGTCCTGTGCAGAAGGGATGGTCTTGGCTTCCGATATGGTTCGTACGTCGACTATCTGGGCGCCGCAGAGCCGTGCGAGAAGACAGTTGAATGCGACGACCATATAAGATCCTCCCACATCATGGGGATACTTGGCAAGGGCGAGCCCGGCATTGGTGTTGAACCTCATGCCTGTGTAGCCCAGTGTTTCGAGGTAATAGCCGACAAGTTTATAGAAGGCACGAACGCCGGCTATATCCTGCGCCAGGTTTCCGTGCGCATGGTGATGAAAAACGATCTCTTTTACTCCCTGTTCGGCCATCATGAGGACTTGTGTTAGCTGGGCGGCGATGTTCAGACTTGGCGGTATCCCGCATCCATACAGACCCAGCACCGATGCGCTGATCGGCGCTCCTCTCTCCTCGTAAATGCCGATAAGCCTGTGAAGGTACTGGTGATTGGCCAGGACCTTTTCGATAGGCTCTTTGGAATTCATGTTCCAGAAATTGTAGAGGCCGTCGCCCGAGTCGGCCGTATATCCTCCAGCATAAGCTATCTCGTTGATTATCCTCATATCGGGAGCGCCATAGCGGAGTTGAATCGGTTTGGAAATGGCATTAATAAGCTTTCGTATTCCCATGACACCGTGGTTGACAATGGGAAACCCGTTGAGGGTAGAGATCCCTAATTGGAGCGATCTTTCTATTTCTTTTTGGATGACATGGAAATGATGAGCCCGCGTCAGACTGTCGGGTGATGTTCCGAGAATATCGGCAACCGGTTCCACTGTCTGAAGCAGCTTGATCTGCTGCTCTATGGTTGTGTGGCCCATGCCGGTGATAAGAAGCGTTTCACCGTTCTGCCTTGCTCGAGTAAGACGCGTTGACCATACCTTCTCAGGCGGCATGGATTTGTGGTATGCCACCGCCTCGTCAAGGTCCACCTCTTTGCCGGTCGGCCACTCGGCGAGTACTTCTTTTCTCTCCGCCCAGAATTCATCTCCCATCTTTCGGTTACGTATCATCCCAACCGGCCTCTTCTGCTCACCCAAAAGCACCATATACAAGCTGTTTGTTGAGGTATTTCTTCCCTATCCTCAGCGCTGCCCGTGGCGCCTGCTCACCAAGTAGCCCCACGGCAAAAAGGATATAGCTCCTGTCAATCAGAAAATCGGGAGACTTCGGTTTCAAAGAAAATGGACGCTGTGCGGAGAAAAGGGCGCCTTCGAGTATGGGAAACGCATTTTGTCCATAGGCGAAGATGCCTCCGGTGCCGATGACATGCTTGACTTCAGTCAGGTCCTTGCCGAGCTGAACGTACATGGCTCCGTGAGGAGAATAGACCTCTTCCAACCGTCCTGCATGCCTCTCTACAGCTATCTCCGTTGCCGCCCGAGCCAGCCCCGCGTCGAGCAGGCGATCGGGCTCATCGCTTGGCACGTATTCGGTATGCTCGGTGAGGTACCTAATCCTTCTTTCGAGTTCTGCCGACGATCCGCGGTAGCAAATACTCGAGGCGACGTGTTCTAATCCCGCGTCCTCCAGAATTGACAGTGCGTTATACCTGATTCCCAGATCGCCTTCAACCGTCCTCTTCGCGAACGGCTCCGGTATGCCTCTTTTCATAACTTCATGGTTCTTTGGGTCTCCCTTGGCCACGGAGTGAATGTCGGTTGTAGCTCCGCCGATGTCCACGACCATGAGTTCACCCAGCCCTTCTTCATCGCCGTGGCCCTGGGACATCAGCTCAGCGGCCTTGAGCACAGCCATGGGCGTTGGCATGATGATCCCGTCAATAAAATGGTTCGCCTTATCCAAACCTTTCGCCCGGATTATCCTCTCCATGAAGATTTCCCTGATAGCCCGTCTGCTCGGTTCCACATTCAGTTTGTCGAGTTCTCCCAGGACGTTGTCTACGACAGCCACGTGCCTCGAGCCCGATTCCAATAGCCTTTTGACGTGGTCGGCACAACTTTTATTACCAGCGACGACCACAGGAGTATCCAGGTTTGATGAGGCCAAAACCTTCGCGTTGTGGATGATCACTTCTTCATTGCCCCCGTCCGTGCCACCGACGAGGAGTACGATGTCTGGCGACAATCGCTCTATATCATTAATCTCCGATTGGTTCAACTTGTAGGAATAAGCGCCAATGAGTTTGGCTCCGGCTCCCAATGCCGACAGTCTTCCTGCGTTCATCGAGAGGCTCGGAACAAGCCCGATGACAACGAGACGCAAACCACCGGCCGCGCTACTGCAGGCCAATCTGATATTCGATCCTTTAGCGGTCTGGCCGTCTGGAAGTTGCAACTGGTCAAGCGCATGGCTCAGGCCGACGGTAATATCCGTCTTGACCGTACTGGGCGATTTGCCCGCGCCTATAACCTCTTCGTGATCGATGTCCATGGCCACGACCTTGGTAAAGGTGCTGCCGAAATCTACGAATATACCAACTTCAGACACTATAGCCTTCCCCGGATAATACGAATTCCCTACGCATCGCCTCTAAGCAACCCCTTGCTGATCGCCGAGAGGTCATCGGCAATTGTCTGGTAATCGAGGGCGTTTCCTGCGGCCCCTTGCCTTTCCGCCACCTTCTCTTTGTGGAAAGCCACCAGTTCCCTGCTCAGGGGGAGGTTTCCATGATCGAAATACCGCACCATACCCTGCGCATCCCTGATGCCCTTGACCCTGCACGGAACGAACCGGCTCGTGGAAAAAGGAACATCGAAAGCGCCTGACTCGATCGCCTTGATTTCGCCCTTCACCACGTCGCCATTGCCCATATCGATGATTTTGTCGACAATTAATCGTGTTTCCGTCTCAAGGATGGCCGCTTCTTCTTTAACCTCCTTTTCGTTGAGCTTCAGGACCTGGCCCCGAGACATGGTGATCAATGTCTTTGCAAGCCTGACGCTTGCCGCATTGGCTTCCTTCTTAGGTATGCTTTTTGCTTCTTCGATCGTTTTGACCGTGGCGATCTCGCTGTTACTCGCTATGGCGGCAATAACGCCCAGCGCGATGATACTGCAGGCGGCGAATATGTCTTCGGGAAATCTTCCCGACCAATTGGTGCAGTTGAGGGTCACCTGGACATCATGGTACCCATTGGCGTTAAGATAAAGCTCGAGCATCTTGCGAGCCGTGATCATGGCCGCGACGTCCTGAACGAGATTTCCCTGAGTATTCACCGCAAGACTAATATTCACCACGCCCTGTTCTGCTGCGATTAAGGAGTCGACGATGGCCCCTGCTATGAGAACGCTGAAAGGACATAGTATGGCGAAGCCTCCTGCCACAGACGCGGTTAAGGGAACTCCTCGGTCAGCATAGTGACCCATAAGCCTGTAGACATACTGAAAATTCGTGATCACCGTCTCCAAAGGCATCGAACTCGAATATTGACAGAACGCATTGAGCGGGTTGCCAGAAGTACCGGTATGTCCTCCCGCAAACCCGATCTCGTCAATCAGTCTGTAATCGGGCGAGATACCCCGAATCATGACGGGGCGGTCAACGCTTTCTATTATCCTCCGTATATCCGTTATGCGATATGCGACCATAGGGAATCCATTGATGACCCATCTTCCCGTTTCAAGACTTTTTTTCAGGCCCAATTCGGCGTCCCTGTACTTTTGATTTCGTGTCATGCTGTCTACCATGGTTCCCAGGAGATCGATCTCTCCTTCATTTTGGAGAAAGAGCAGATACCTGGTGAACTCCTCCAGATCAGGAACTCCGGATTCGGAGCGGATGAGGGTCCTTCTATTCTTCCGTGCCTCCAACAATGTCAGAGCGAAATTCTTGTGCGAAGGAAGGCTCTTATGAAACGCCACAGCCTCATCCAGGTCCACGTTTGAAGCGGCAGGCCAGGTGGCAAGCACTTCCTGTCTCATCCGCATAAACTCTTTTTCGGTCATCCGTTTATTTCTAAAGTCCACGGGCACTCCTTTTCCTCCTGCAGTCGGCTTCGAGGTCGGCGATGACCTGGGAGAGCTTAACGTCCGGCGGATAGACCCTGTCGAATCCCATTTCCTTGAACGCATTCTCCGAATCTTCCCAACTGGATTCACGGATGACAAGCTGCCCCCCGAGGTAGAGGAGGATTTGTTTCAACCCTGCTTCATCGCATTTCTCCCGAAGCCCGGGTACGAGAATTGAAGCGTGGCCACCGAGCGATGAAATGAGAAGGGCGTCTGCATTCGTTTCAATAGCCGCTTCTATGAACTGCTCTTGAGATACCTGCGCTCCCAGAGGAACTACCCGGAAACCGGCCTGTCTCAAAGCATGCTCGACAATTCTAATCCCCATGATATGCACGTCCTCTCCTATAACGCCGGTGACCAAAGTACCTTCTGCCGTCTCGAAATCGTTCATGAGTGTTCCTCTCTCAACCCTTGTTATATGTGATCTGAGGACAATGAAGGAAATCTCCTATGTTCAATGCCTCAATACATCTGTTACAGGATATGCAACGGGCGCGATGCAGATCACCCTGTTGCCAGTCATTGATTATGTGTGGTTCCCTGATAAACGGCCGACATAGTGAGATATAATCGGCTTCGCCTTTTTCGATGATCTCTTTCATAAATACAGGGTTCCTCAAACCACCGACCATCATGACGGGCACGGCGACTTGTGTCTTGACTTCAACGCACCACCGCCGGAAATAAGCCTCTCGATCGGGTCTATCTATGTCTGTCCGATATTCGGTCCCTTCAAAGATCTCGCCTCGTAGTCCCTGACTAATTTCCAGCGCGTCGAACCCCAGCTCGGCCAGGGCTAAAGCGGCCTTCTTGCCTTCCGAGAAATCAAGACCGTATGGAAAGCCGTCCTGAACGCCGAGTTTGATGAGCACGGGATAATCGTTACCCACGCGGCCTCTCACCGTCTTGTAAATCTCACGATGCAGGCGGAGCCGGTTCTCAAGGGAGCCGCCCCAGGCATCGTCTCGTCGATTCGCATGTGGAGATAAAAACTGACTCAAGAGGAATGCGTGGGCGCCGTGAATTTGTACGGCGTCGAAACCGGCTTCCCTGGCTCTTCGGGCAGCATTTCCAAAAGCGACTATGATCTCGAGAAGCTCTTCTTCGGTCGCGGCCCGATAGGTCGCTCCAGTAAAAAAGGGATCATGTTCGATTACAGAAGGAGCCAGGGCATAGCCGTCTGCCTGCCCGAGCCATTTGCCCCTCTGCCTGCCGGAATGAACGAGTTGAAGGGCGATCTTCGCCCCACGGCTGTGTACTGACGCGGTCAGTTTTTTGTACGCCGGAATGTACTTATCGTCTGCTATGGAGTTCTGAACAGGCCGGATCTGATCGGCGGCATGGACGCATGTCATACCTGTTACGATCAAACCAACCCCTCCCGCAGCGAGTTCCGAAAAGTATTGGATCTGCTTGTTCGATACGAATCCCGATTCAGCGCCGTTATCAACGGTGGCCGATCTTACGAAACGATTCTCCAATTTCATGCCGTTTATCTCTGTCCGTTCGAACAGCTGGTTCATCCCGTTTACTCTAAACTTTTTAGTTTCTCGATGAAGATGGGCAGAACGACTTTCCAATCGCCCACCACGCCGAACTGGGCCTGTTTGAAAATGGCGGCCGCCGGATCCCTGTTGATGGCTATGATAGTCTTGGACCGAGAGCAGCCTGACATATGTTGGCTTGCACCGGAAATGCCCACGGCAAGATAGAGTCTGGGGGCTACGATCTTGCCGGTAATGCCAACCTGTATGGTGGTCGGTACCCACCCGTTGTCACAGGCAACCCGGGAGGCGCCGAGCGCGCCCTTCAGGAATCTTGCCGCTTCCTCCAGTTGTTTGAATCCCTCGGAATCTCCGATGCCTCTGCCGCCGGATACGATCACCTCGGCGTCTTCAAGTTTGACGCCGCTTACGGCCTCAACCACTTTTTCAAGAACAGATATACGCGACGCCGATGAATCGTAATTCCAATCAACAGATATGAATTCCCCGTTTCGCTCCATATGTTCGGCAGGCGTCAAAGATTTCGATCTGACTGTAGCCATCTGAGGGAAGCCTTCACTTGTATAGGTGGCTAAAGCAAGACCTCCATACACCGGTTTTGTTCGTAAAAGAGACTTTGTGTCAGGCTCGACAGACAATTCGATGCAGTCTGTCGCAATGGTCGTATTGAGGTTGAATGCGAGGCGAGGGCCAAGATCAGCGCCCACATCAGTGTGGCCGAAAATGAGAAAACGCGGGTTTTGCTTTTCTATAATGGTTGACGCTGCCGACATATAGAGTTCCGTCCGGTAGAACGCGAGTTCCGGGTGGTCTACTACATAGACCCTGTCTGCGCCTAAGGACATGGCTTCACGGGCAGCCTCCGTTATCCCGCCGCCGATGAACATGACGATGAGCGCCTCACCCAGATCGTCGGCCAGCTTTCGCGCCCCCCCGAGCAATTCTTTGGTAATGGCAGAGATTTTTCCATCTCTCGTCTCACCGTAAATCACGACATCTTTGCAATCAGCCATATCGAACACCACCTTTGAATTACAGTATCTTCTCTTTTCTCAGGGTTAGGGCCAGGTTTTCGGCCATTTCCTGCTGGGTCTCTCCTTCCATGATCGCGCATATCCCCTCGGATACCGGTTGGAAGAGTTTCAGGATTGTAAGCTTTCTCCCTTTGGCGCCCACGTCTGAAGCATCAAGACCGATGTCTGACGGTTTCCAGACAAGCGGCTGTATTTTATTTGCCGTTCTGATATTCTGGATTGCGGGATATCGCGCCTGACCGATCTCATTGCTTACGGTGATCACGGCTGGCAGGCTGACTTCGACAACCTCGTAGCCATCGGCGGTCACCCTTTCCACCCTGGCCTTTTTGTCCACTATCTCAATCTTTCTAGCCACCGTCACGCTCGGAAGCTTCAACATCTCCGCTATGCCGGAACCGACCTGGCCCGCGTTCCAGTCTGCGGCCTGTCTGCCACACAGGATAAGATCGTAGCTCCCGATCTTCTTGATGGCTGAGGAGAGAGCGAGGACCGTCGACCAGCTGTCTCCTCCTGCAAAGGCATCGTCCTCGAGAAGGATGAGTTCGTCCGCGCCCATGAAGAGCGGTTTCTTCACGACCACTCGATCAAGGCCTTTACCGAGGGCAAGGGTCGTAACCCTGGCACCAACCGCGTCTTTTATCCTGAGGGCGGCTTCGACAGCCTGTTCATCGAAAGGATTGATGACCCTCAGGACCTTGGGCGAGGTCGCGAGCACCTTGTTTTCAGGGTCGAGCCTGAAGGAATCCGCGGGGGCTTCTGGATCGGCTATCTCTTTCACACATACGATAATGTTCATAATCATTCTCCGAAAAGAAATGACAGGCTGTGTGAGCCCCTGTCTCGGAGGGCCTATGGCTTTTGCTCGGCGCTACCCTCCGGTTACCTGTAAAACCCGATCAACGGGGCTTACGACTCCTGCAGGGCGTCCGCTGCGCGAGCCGAAGGTTGCCCGGCCTTTGCCATGATGTTGGCTGCTTTTACCAGGCTTAAGAGGCCAGTCGATCCGCCGTGCAGAATACTGAGATGCACACGAACCCAGTGCTCGAAGGTGAGTTCTTTTTGAGGCGCCATACCGCCGTACACCTCGAGACCCGCTTCGATAATGCGCATGAGCACCTTCTTGATATACCAGTTAATATAGTACCATCCGAGCACATCTCTCATCTGACCCTGTCCCACGTTGTGCCACTCCCAGGCATCTTGATACAGAAGGAGCTTTGTGGTCCGTAACAGGCAATCGGTCTCCGATATGAGTGTGCCAACGTTGCTGTGTTGAATAATCGGCTTGCCGCCCTGAATTCTCGCCATGGCGTATTCTTTCATGTCTTCCCATGTCCTCTCAGCCCATCCGAGGACGGCAAACATGTGGAGGGATTTGCCGGCGAGGCGCGACTTCATGACATCAAAGGCTCCATTCACCGGGCTCACCCGGTATCTGTCGGGGATCCTGTAATTCTCGAAATGCATCTGCACGTTTGTCACGAGTTCGTTGCCCATCATATCATTTACGCGGGCGACCGACCACCCCGGCAGGCGTGTGTCGATGACGAACTGAGTCACGGATTTGGTGATGGGACCTTTGGGATCTGTCCGTGCCATGACCGTGAGATAATTAGAAACACCTCCGGCGGTACAGAACATCTTGTCCCCGTTAAAGACCCATTCGTCTTTCTCTTTACGCGCCAAATACTGGCCTGTTGCTCCTGGCTCGTCATAGGGCATGAGGAAATCACTCCCGCTGTTCGGCTCAGTGATGGAAGCTCCCATCATGGTCTTCTTGTCTTTCATGAAATCGTCCAGCACCTCTTTTGCGATGTCTTTGGGCGCGTATGCGAAAGCGGCGAGCTGTTTCCACGTTATAGTCATGAGTCTGCCGAACTGGCCGCCCATATACCCGGCCATCTCGGCCATGGCACCCTGGGCGAGATGATCTTCTTCGTAGCCTCCGCCGCCGTATTCGGCCGGGGCCGTTATTTGCCTCAGTCCCGCATCATGTGCTTTGGCAACTAAATCCCATGGCATGCGGGCCCTCAGGTCCGCGCTCGTGGCATTTGCCGGGATTGTCTGATCTGCGATCTCATTCAAGGTTTTGAGGTCAACTTCCCTCGTGCAGAAATCCTTCATGAGCATGGCCAGACTTTTTTGTTCCTCGTTTAGGTAAGGCAGGTTAAAATCTATCATGCGCGCGATCCTCCCTTTTTGCTAAGTTTTTCCTGATATGAGGCAAGAAGTATGCCATGAGTCGAGGTTATCATAAAGTTATTGCCTCTCACAACGTTATAATCATCTGAAATGAAAAGCCAAAATAGGTCCACGGTACAGAGCACTCTCTCGAAGCTCGACTGCTTTGTCTCGAACCGGCGTTCGGACGACGGGATAATAATCGTGATATTTAGTCATTAATCATGAAATATTGCCATTGTGACCCGGTTCATTCCTGACGTTGCTCTGTGGAAAGAGGGCTCTCCATCCATATTGTATCACTCCGGATCAGGGCGGAAGAGGAGATGAAGTTCAGTCGCTCAACCGATGCGGGAATCCGGATAAGACGGAGGATCCACATTCTGAACATTAACCTCCAGCGCGTCAATGAAGGACGAAAGAGCCGAGGAATGAGGTGGTGGCCATCAATCTTTTTCAGCATGATGAACGGCGGCAATATTATTTTCTTTGACTTTATTCGGTGACTGTGTCGTATTATCATGTAATTGTTCTTGAGGCGGTCGGGACGAGAGGACATTAAAAGTGAATAGTGACCCGTGCCTGAGATGTAACAGATATCTGCATGCTCTTCATTTGGTGTGCGGACGAAGGGCAGCAAAAACGCAAGAGAAACAGATCGATTGACTTTCTCGTGTTTCGGTATTCACCCAAAAAAAAGACAAAGTCAAGATCAAGAGAAGATACAATGATAAACGAGGAGGAAAAGGAATATGCCGCTTTTTGAAGAGAACAGGGATTACAGCGATTTCAGGAAAGTTGTGAGGAAATTCGTAGCAAAAGAGATAACACCGCATCGGGAAGAGTGGGATAAAGCAGGGATCGTTCCGCGCGAACTGTTCCTGAAAATGGGTAAGCAGGGCTTCTTGTGTCCATGGCTTCCCGAAGAGTACGGCGGGATGGATGTGGACGCCCGCTATTCTCTTCTCATAGTGAACGAGGAACTGGCCTGGGGAGACGGATTCAGCGTGGGGGCGCCCCTCCACAGCGACGTCGCAGCGCCGTATCTGTTCTCATATGGAACAGAGGAGCTGAAAAAGAGGATACTGCCAAAGGCCGCATCAGGAGAGACCATACTGGCCATCGGCCTTACCGAACCCGACGCAGGGTCGGACCTTGCATCGATTCGCACACGGGCGGTAAAGGATGGTGACCATTATATCATTAACGGTCAGAAGACCTTCATAACGAACGGCATAAATACTGACCTTGTCATTGCTGCGTGCAAGATAGAATCACCCACGGGTCAGAAGGGTATCAGCATGATTGCAATAGACGGCGACACACCCGGGTTTACCCGGCGAAAGCTTCATAAGCTGGGCCAGGACTCCCAGGATACGGCGGAGCTCGCGTTTGAGGATTGCAAAGTGCCGGCGAGTAACCTTCTCGGTGAGGAAGGAAAAGGCTTCAAATATATGATGGAGAAGCTTGCCAGAGAGCGGCTTGAGGTGTGCGTTAAATGTCAGGCCATGGCGGAATTGGCTTTTAAAGAGGGCCTTGAATACGCAAAGGTGAGGGAAGCCTTCAAAAAACCCATCGGCGATTTCCAGCATAACGCCTTCAAGCTTGCCGAGATGGCAACCGATATTGAAGTGGGTCGCACCTTTCTGGAAACACTTGTGGCCGAGTACGTGAGAGGTGAGAATATAGACCCCAAGAGGGTCTCCATGGCAAAGGCATTCCTTGGTGAGATGGTGAACCGTGTTGCCTATCAGGCGCTGCAGCTTCACGGCGGATACGGGTATATGGAAGAATACCGGATCAGCAGGATTTACCGGGATGTGCGGGCCTTGTCGATCCTTGCAGGCACCACGGAGATTATGAAGCTCATTATTGCCCGAAACCTGGGATTGAACCCGTAAAAACCGGTGCGGGGACAGACAGATAGACGCCAGAAATCGGGCATTTGACACACTGCGATGCACATACTGGTCGTATGGACCTTGGATTCTCTCAGCTGAGCTACCAATGGGATCCACGCGCAAAGAACGGCGCTAAAGGCTAAACCGCAGTCGAAGCTTCTTTTATTGCAGGTTGTGTTTTTTTGCCCAGACAGACACATGTACGGGGCTTTCAAGCACCTCCACGCCTGCTGCCTCGAGCGCCTCTTGTTTACCGCCGACCGAACCTGATGCGCCACGCACAATAGCCCCGGCGTGGCCCATCCGTTTACCCTGTGGAGAGTGACGTCCGGCGATGTACGCGGCCACCGGTTTGGTCATCTTTCTCGAGATGAAGCCTGCGGCTTTCTCTTCCTGCTCTCCGCCCACTTCTCCGACGACGATCACCGCGTCGGTGCCCTCGTCTTCCTCAAAGAGCTCGAGGATGTCCGCGAGGTTTCTTAAGACCACGGGATCGGCGCCCATGCCGACCACGGTACTCTGACCCACATGGTTTTCTGAGAGGATGCCGGCGAATTCATAGGAGAGGGTACCGCTTCGTGAGATGATGCCCACCCTGCCGGGTGCAAAGAGTGAGGCTGGCATGATGCCCATTTTTCCTTTTCCAGGCACGAGGATTCCTGGGGTCGTGGGCCCCAGCGCAAATACGCCTTTCTCAATAGCGTAATTGCGCATCTTTACCACATCCTTTACAGGAATATGTTCGGGAACAATGACGATGAGCTTAATCCCGGCGTCTATGGTTTCGAGAAAGGCATCGAGGACGAAGGCCGCGGGGACGAAGAAAACAGACGCGTTAGCCCCCGTGTCCTTTACCGCCTCCATGACGCTGTCGAATACAGGCACCCCCTCGACTATGGAGCCGCCTTTGCCCGGGGTTACGCCTCCGACCACCTTTGTTCCATAGTCGAGCATCCAGTGCGTCTGGGTGCTTCCGATACGGCCTGTTATGCCCTGCACAATCACTCGGGTTGAATCATCAATCAATATGCTCATTATTAAACCTCTCCGACAAGTTCGTATAGACGCTGCACAGCCTTCTCTGTGGCCGCTTCGGTGACCACGTGCACTCCGCCGGACCGGAATATCTCCCAGGTCTCCTGCTCCCTGTTTCCGAGCGCTTTGGCAACGATGGGAATTTTCAGACCATGCTCCTCAATGTAGCGAACAACCCCTTTTGCTCCTTCATGGATGGGGTTGATGCCGCCATATACGTTGATGAATATGGCCTTAAGTCCTGGTTTCATCATGACGAGTTCCATGCAACGGTAAAGCAGATCGGCGGTAATACCTCCTCCCGTCTCAAGGAAATTGGCCGGTCTCATCTTTTCGCCGATGATATCCATGGAGGCCATGCCGAGGCCGGCGCCGGATGAGATGATGCCAATATCTCCGTCGAGGTCCACATAAGTCACCCCGATCTCTCTGCCTCGGCGCTCAAGCGGATTCTCGATCCGGTCCACGCGATCCGGTAAGGGGAAGCGGATTCTCGATAGCGCCGAATCGTCCACCTCCAAAACAGCGTCAACGGCGAGCAGTCTGCCACTCGTTAGCACAGCCAGTGGATTTATCTCGGCAATGAGCGCCTCGTAGCGTTCCGCCACATTGTATAGTTGGCCGATCACATCTGTCCACGAGGTGATAAGCTGCTGCTTGAGACCGAGCATCTTGAGGAGTGTGCGTGCCCGATATGGATAGTAGCCGAAGGATGGTTCGATGTGAATTGCCGCAATCTTTTCCGGAGATGTCCTTGCCGTCTCCTCGATGAGCACGCCCCCCTCGGTGCTGACAACGATCACCGGTTTGCCCGAATATCCGTCTACGGTTATACCGAGGTACAACTCCTGCGCGATCTCGACTTTTTCACAGACGAGGATCTTGTGCACGGGAAATCCCTTTATGTCCGAGCCGAGAAGCGATTCGGCGACTTCCTTTAACTGATCAGGGGTGGAAGCGATTTTGATCCCGCCGGAAAGGCCGCGTCCCCCAACGAGGACCTGCGCCTTGAGCATGACGGGATAACCTATTTCTCCTGCTATGTGAAGGGCCTCGTGCATGGTCCCTGCCACCCCCCGGCGGGGGACCGGAATGCCGTTCTCTTCAAAGATGTCTAATGCCTCATATTCGTGCAGTCTCATGGTAACACCCGTTCCTTGTTCAATGATGATTTTAAGGGCGCATGTGGAGCTCGTATTCACATACCCGGTGAATTATAAAATCCGAGGGGCAATAAGTCAATGGTAAAATTATATATCCAATTATATTGTAAATTATCGGTGGGGTTAAGAGAGCAGGCGGCTACTGTTTCAGGTACTGTTGATATAAGAGGCCGTACAGATCATAAGTGCGGAAGTATTAGGCGATGATCTACGCATGGCTCTCAGGGAGTGAAGCACGGCGACCGAGGTACGCCGAAGCGCCCGCCAAAATAGTTTATGATAATTAAAAAAATAAATTGCATTTGTGATTTAATTGATGTAGACTGATTCCATGACAGAGCGAAAAACCTCAAAAACAACAAAGCAGAAGGAAGACTCCAGCCAGATTGCCTATCACAAGATTCGCCACATGCTTTACAACAAGGAACTGGTGCCCGGCCAAAGAATCGCATACAGGGACCTTGCTGAGAAGCTTGAGCTGAGTCCGACCCCGATTATTCAGGCCCTTAAATGGCTTGAACTCCAGGGGTTCGTCCAGCACGAGCCGAACCGGGGCTATTCCATGGCGCCATTCAGTATCAAGGAGATTGAAGAACTCTACGAACTGAGGGAGCTTGTTGAGCCGTCGCTCATCGCTGCCACGATCCAGCGTATCGACAAGAAAGGTCTCGGGGAACTTAAACTCGCGCTTGAGGCCCATCTTTCGGCCGAAAGAGAGTTTTACCTGAAAGAACGGCTCTTCAAAAACAGGGAGTTTCACATGACCCTTGCCTCGTTATCGGGGAAGGGGACCCAGGTACGCCTGTTACAAAACGTATTTGATATGTTGTTTCTCAAGTACGGAGGCAACTACTTCCCTATGGCTTCATTAAAATCGACCGATCAGGCGCATCAGGAGATATATGATGCCGTGGCGCTGCGCAGTCTTGAAAGGGCAAGGACGGTGCTCAAGAACCACCTGACGAATGTAAAGGTGCAGGTCATGTCGAGCATCAGGAAAATGCTGGCGGAACAGGAACGGACCGAGTTCTAAACTCACGCAAAATTTATCTTACGGTAAGGAGGTTCAGGATGGGTGTCAAAACAAAAGAAGAATATATCGAGTCGATCAGGGCGCTCAAGCCCACCGCATACATGTTCGGGAAACGGATCGAAAGCGTGGTGGACAATCCACGTATTCGGGCCGGCATTGAGGCCACGGCGGCGACATATGAACTGGCCAATATGCCTGAGAACCGTGATCTCATGGTCACCATGAGTCCTCTCATTAACGAACCGGTGAGCCGATTTACCCTGCCGCCGGCGAGTATTGAAGACCTGGTGGCACGGGTGAAGGTCAACCGGAAGGTTGCTAACTATGTGGGCACATGCCATCAGCGGTGTACGGGCCTGGACTGCTTGTCCAGTCTCGCTATTGTGACCTACGATATCGATCAGAAGTACGGAACCAATTACAATAAAAATTTCCTGGAATTTCTTAAACACATGCAGAAAAATGACCTGACCGGCAATGCCGGCGTCACCGATGTGAAGGGTGATCGTTCGCTCAATCCGAACGAGCAGGTGGATAAAGACATGTTTCTCCGTGTAGTTGAAAAGCGAAACGATGGAATCGTCGTGCGCGGGGCCAAATCACATCAAACCGGCTCGCTTTCCTCGCACGAAATCATCGTGCTTCCCACCCGGGCCATGGGCAAGGCTGATACCGATTACTCCGTGTCTTTCGCCGTGCCCGCTGACACCAAAGGTTTGATACACGTGGTGGGAAGATCTACCCTTGACATGCGGGAGCTCGATGGCTGCGATATCGGCAATGTCTACTATTCGAAATACTGTCCCACACTCATCTTCGACGACGTTTTTGTCCCGTGGGAGAGGGTCTTCATGTGCGGCGAAACGGAATTTGCATCTGATATGGTTGTTAAGTTCTCCTCGCTTCATCGCCAGAGCCATGGCGGGTGCAAATCAGGGAAGATCGATTGCATGATCGGTACGGCCCTCACCATGATGGACTACAACGGAACCAGCATGGCCGGCCACCTGAAACAAAAGGTTATCGATATGATTCACCGTGCCGAAACGCTCTATGGGTGTTGCCTCGCCTCTTCTTACGAAGGGAAAAAGCAACCTTCAGGCACATATTTCATCGATACCGTGCTTGCCAATGCCTCCAAGCTTCACGAGGGTAAGGAGATGGCCGAGGCCACGAGGCTGATGGTCGATGCGTGCGGCGGGTATGTGGCCGATCTGCCCTCTGACAGGGATTTCGAGAACCCGGAGGTGGGCGATCTGCTCAAAAAGTATCTCAAGGGTGTTGATAGCGTCCCGGTGGAGAGCCGTGTTAAGATGTA
>DATKMQ010000002.1 GCA_035541755.1 Syntrophorhabdaceae bacterium | reverse complement strand
AGACGAGCCGGGTAACCTTGATTTCTTCTTCCCTCGTTAATACCGGGTATCTTCGTACCTCTGCAAGATATTTCTTGAATGAGTCAAGCTGGAGGGGTAATGATTTCTCTTCCGCTGGGATTACCGGTTCAATTTCGTAGGAATTTGTCTCATCGAGCATGGATCGCCTCCAATATGAATTCCGACCTTTGTCAGTCTTAGATATAATCCCTATATCAAGAAACGTGCCGCGGCTTGAGGCAAAGGCGCTCTTGATGATATAGCCTTAAATGGCCGCATCTTACGTGACGAGATGGCAGATAATACGTCAAAGGGACGCACCTCAAAACGTCTTGTTAATATAGATAAATTGCAACCGGGCAAGAAAATTGTCTTCTCTGACAAGACAAATGTGTATTTCTTTTTGTAATACTTTCTTGAAGTATTTATCGAACTATTCGGCTACAGGTGGACAGAGTTTCTTCAGTAACCGAATTCCTTGACACAGGTGCAATCCCACTGTTCACGTTAGACAATTATGGGTGAGTTCGCCTGAAAATGAGCTGTGAGTATGGCATATTCAAGAATGGAGGTTTATTCTATATCCTGTATGAAACTGATATTCATTTCATCAGTGGTTCTTTTTATCAATTTGCCCTTCGGTTATTGGAGGGCTGGTGCAAAGAGGTTTTCTCTGCGGTGGTTTCTTGCCGTTCATGTCCCGGTGCCCCTTATCATTGGCCTACGCATTGTGAGCGGTATCGGCTGGCGAATGGTAACCTTCCCCCTATTGATCGCAGCCTTCTTTGGAGGACAGTTCCTGGGCGGGTTGCTCAAACGAACAACAGTCAAACGATAGTAGAAGCCCGAGATTGTACAACCCACTTGACATCGCTTGGTCTATCCCTATCTTATTCAAAGAGAGAGGGCGACACCCGCTACCCCACATATCGTTGCTGTGAAGGCCGACAGAAAAAGATGGAGGAGAACTTATGATCCCGCAAATTAAGAAGATTCTCTATGCCACTGACCTTACGAAGAATGCATCGTATGCATTTTACTTTGCCGTGGACATGGCGCAAAAACATGATGCAAAGATTATCATTCTCCATTGCATCGAACCCCTTCCTCCTTTAGTGTACGGGCAAGAAGACTTCGGTGCCTTTGAAATGGCGAGAGAGCAAGAGAAACAAGAAGGTGTTGCCAAGATCAAGAAACGTTTGCAACAATTCTGCAAGAACGCAGAGTCCCAAATAGGATCACCCTGCGTCCATCTCGTGTCGGAGGTCATGGTCAGGGAAGGTTACCCCGTGGAAGAAATCCTCGCTACCGCAGATACAAAAGAGTGTGATGTTATCGTCCTCGGTACCCATGGAAAGGGGTGGTTGAAACAGACCTTTCTTGGGAGCACGGCATCCTCAGTGTTGCAAAGGACCCGTAAACCGGTTTTAGTTATCCCGCTTCCATCCGAAAAGAGCGGCATCGAGATGGGTGCGCTCTGAGGCGGTGGTTTGAGGTTGTCACGGAATGGTAAACGAGCGGCTCTCATATTGACATGAACCTGTCGAAGAATTATGTTCCGCACGAGAAAGATAAATGATGAAAACGTTTTTCGTTATCATTGTTGTTGCTGTTTTTCTCGTTTTGGGTTCTTTGCCGACCTCCGTTTACGCCCAACATCACGGTGGATTCCGCGGTGGAGGCCATCTTTATGGGGGCCACTTTGGAGGGCCACGCGGCTTTGGCTTCTTCTACTATGATCCGTATTGGTACTACCCATATTATTATCCATACGGCTATTACTATCCCCCCTTCGAGGATACCCAGCCTCCGGTGTATATCGAACCGGAGCAGCCTTCTTATTGGTATTATTGTCTGAACCCTGAAGGTTATTATCCATATATCACGAACTGTCCGGGCGGGTGGATGAGGGTAGTTCCTACCCCGCCGGCCCCAGGAGGAGAGGTACGCTAAAATGAAATGGAAGCAAACTCTTTTATCGTTCTTTTTCGTGGTCGTCTTAGGCGGCTGTGCCACAATGCCCACGGGCCCTACCGTCATGGTAGTACCGGGCCCCGGAAAGCCCTTTGAGGTATTCATTTCCGATGACGCTGTTTGCAGGCAATGGGCACAGCAGCAGATTGGGGGAGCATCGCCAAGCCAGACAGCCAATCAAAACCTCGCCACCGGGGCGGTGGTCGGAACGGCGGTAGGGGCCGGGTTGGGTGCAGCCATGGGCTCTGTCTCGGGTAACGCCGGTACCGGTGCCGCGATTGGCGCCGGAGCAGGTCTGCTTGGAGGGGCCGCCGTGGGAAGCAATGCGGCCTATATTTCCGAGTCACAGCTTCAGAGGCGGTACAACATAGCCTACGAACAATGCATGTATTCTAAGGGCAACGAGATCCCTGGCGTGATCCGTCGTACGGTGCGAACCTATACACCCCCACCTCCATCCGCGAATAGGGCTTCAGGGACATGGGTGACGGTGCCGGACCAGTATGTAAATGGCACATGGGTGCCCGAACATATGGTACGGGTAAACCCAGGAGCCAGAGGACAGGGTGCACCTATAGGGCCGCCGCCTCCTTCCCAAACAACTCCAGCTCCCTCGCCTCCTTAAAATATGGATTCGGATCGGGAGCACACTTTAGCCTCGTTCGGGTGTCGGTAGCCCGAAGATAATAGTTTAAGAGGAGGGACCAAATAAATGGGAATCAGAGAAATTGTAGGAAAGATAAGAGAAATTGCACTTGTGAAGCTGACGGGTCGGGAGGGTTGCGTTACCGAAGTGGATAATCAGATTGTCCTGTGCGTGAAGAACGAATCCGGACATATCATGACCGGTGTCAAGTTTGATGACGACACGCCCCAGATGCTTCGGTTGGTCGGGGTGGGCATGATCAACAGAATGGTTTTCGATCTGGGTCCGCAAGAAGCATCTGCAATAGTGGCATCTACCATACCCAAAACGAATGTTCATCCAATAAGGCGGCAAGACTCGCCCATGCAGGCACATTGAACAAAAACGTGAGCGGCAGGAGAACTAAACATGAAGAAAAAGACTGAAGCAAAGAAGACAGCAGGGAAAACTACGAAGGCTCCAGTGAAAACAAAGGCAGCTGAAGCGAAGGCTCCGGTAAAAGCGCAAAAGAAAGAAGCCGCGCCAAAGAAACCGGCCCGAACTCGGAGAAAGTCTGAAGTAACGTTTCAATTGAAGGCGCCACAAGCAGAACAGGTATCTGTTGTCGGTTACTTCAACGAATGGGACCCCACGGCCACCTTGCTTGACTGTGACGAGGACGGAAGGTGGGTCTGTACCCTGGCTTTGGATTCCGGAGAGCACGAGTACCGGTTTGTCGTCGATGGAGAGTGGTGGGACGATCCCGAGAACATGTTGCGACGCCCGAATGGGTTTGGCAGCGAGAACTGCATCGTCATCGTTTAGGGTTCAGATATAACGAACAGAATCGATGACCGGTACGAGAAAATACACAGGAGGTGTACTATGGCAACCAAAGAATCAAAGGAATTGGTAAAGAAAGAGGCGGATACGCCGATGGTTGGGCTCCGGGACATGGAGAGATGGTTTGAGGATGTCTTCCGGAGGCCATTCTCTTTATTCGGTCACCCCTTTCCGCGGTTCTCGCAGGCTGAAGAGATCGTTCCTTCCATAGATATCCTGAAGGACAAAGATGACATCGTTGTCAAGGCAGAGCTGCCGGGGGTCAAGAAAGAGGATATCGATGTTACCCTTACTGAAGATACCATCACGATTTCCGGTGAGAAGAAGAATGAACAAGAGGTGAAGAAGAAAGACTACTATCACTATGAAAGTTCCTACGGTTCCTTTTCCCGCACCTTCAACCTGCCAGCGAAAGTACAATCCGACAAGGCAAAAACCAAGATAAAGGATGGCATCCTCGAAATAAGGATACCCAAAACCGAGGAAGCAAAAAAGAAAGAAGTTAAGGTGAAAGTGGAATGACGTATTTGTCGATAACGGCCGCAGTTCTCCGGGAAGGCGATCAGGTGACGCTTATCTTACGAGAACTGCGGGACCAATTTAGGCTGAACGTGTCAAGCCTTCCGAAACGACGTACCCAACGAAGAGTTGTCCTGCCTTTGGCCCTTGACGTTCAGGAATCGAAGCGCTTGACGTATGGGTCTTTCAGTAGTATGTTCAAAAACCTTATCCATTTTCATTCCTCATTCACCACCGGACGCGCAACCGTCCGGTGGCCCCACCTTATCTTCAGAACACCATGTTGCTGCTCATGTCGATAGTCTCGATCGCCCTGGAGAATAAGAGTAGAGAAAAACAGTTCGGTCCTAAAATCGTGCGGATTGGTTGGTTGCCAAGAAAAAACCATATGAATTACGACGCAAGAGAAAAGGAGACATGATAAACTTTAAGAGGGTGGTTCACCATGGCTCGTTATAAGTTCCGGGTAAATGATACAGAATACATTACTGTTGATGCCCCTTATCTTAAGGAAGCCTTAGAACAGGCAGGCATAAAAGAGGACGAGTCATATGAGATCGTTGAGGGGGATATTTCCATGGATAGGAGCATCAAATCGGCTATTACTGACGAGCCGGCTTGAATATAGACAAGCCTGTTGAATATACCGAGGAGGTGACAAGTTTGGACGACGTATCTACGAAGGGATGGGCTGCGTTGTGCAAAATGCTGGGCATGAAACGGTCGATGGCTTTTCGGAAAAGGGAAGAGCTCGAAAGGGCCGGCGCTATTTATTGCACAAGAGAGGGCCGTCCCCCCAAGAAAGTTATGAGGTTCTTCCCGTCGATCGTCAAACGGTGGACCGGCCTAAAAGCGAGCAAGGGGGAGATAGTATAAAGTTCTGCAAATCTGGACTCCTTGATCGGACTCTTTATGGGACTCCTTGAGTGAGACTCAGGGGGCACGTTGGCAAGGCTACAGCCTTGACAATAAAACCAAGGCCGTCACTTCATGGAAAATAAGCTGGCTCAACCAGCCCGTTCAGAATGTCTTCCTCGACGGTATTTTTGACAAGGCTGGGTAGCAGATTTGTTGCAGTGAATCCTGTTGCTTCCTTCCTGAACTAAACAGTTTGAAATACAACGCTTGATCTACGCTTTCAACTGGTATTCAATGATCGGCTCGCTAATCTTTTTTTGAAATCCGTCGACGATTGCGGAAAAACGGAGGAAGAGGCCGAACACAATGTAATTTGGCGCACGCCCTATTCTTGCATGATCGACAGCAGGTAGGTGCTCAGATTGATTTTCTTATGGTTTATCCCCAACTTCTTGCGGATATTATACCGGTGAAATTCTATCGCTTTCGCGGATACACCCATTAGCCCAGCAATCTGTCTCGTTGTTTTGCCCTCGCCTGAAAGGGATGCGACCGCGATTTCCCTGGCCGTGAGGCCAAGCGTTTGCATTTTCCCGACAATTGGTGAAGTTATCCCCCTTAGATTGGACTCGAGAATTTCCATTATATTTCTCTGCCCAACGGACAGCTTGCTCTTCTTTAGCCTCTCCACATAGGGAAGGATGAGGTTTTTTACATTTGATGCGATATTCTCCTTAAACTTACTGTCGGTCCCCTCTCTTTGTTTCGGGAGTGCTCCTGATGCCTCGGACACTGTGTCCGCGAGAACAGAGAAACCATGGAGTACGGCGTGCAGTTTTGTTTTGGCCACGACAGGAACCTTGGACACCTGGTCAAGATAGCGGCTCTCATCGAATCCGAACCTTAGAGCTTGTTGCTTGAAGAGCGACGTATCGGGCGACTTGAAAAGGACGGGCCCGGCAACGAAGTTACCCGCGTACTCGCTGGAGAGTGTTATAGGCATCGATCCATTCATCAGCCCGCTGCCACATTTGTCCACTGTATACGTTCGGCTCGCCAGAACCTTGGCTGCGATGCCCGGATCGCCCCCTGCGCAGAACTGTCTTTCTCCTGGATTTAGCCTGCAGAATTGGTTGCAGATACGCAGCCGGCCAGCCCTCGCGAAAATCGTGCCGTTGGGATCGACGATAGAGAGCGGAATACCGGTTGCCTTGTTTAAAAGTTCTGCAATCATCGGGAGCTTGGCAAAGTCGGCAAAATGGAGGAGCTTGCGTACCATAGCTACAGTCCTTCTCCTTCTTTTTTATTAGTTTATTGCAACTAGAGGGTGTTTTCATTCTAGAAATATACTAGCTTAATACTAGTACTTGGCTAGTATTACTATAGCGAGAGCAGGTGGGATCGTAGATTGGCCTTCTTCTGATCTAATCCAAGCTTTTTTCTGATATTGTAGCGGTGGAACTCCACCGATCTCACGGATGTACCAAGCAATTCGGCGATTTGTTTTGTGGTCTTGCCGGTTTTTAGATAAGAGACGACCTCAATCTCCCTGGGAGTGAGATCAAAGGTATGCATTTTGCGAACTATGGGTGAAGTTATCACCGCCAGATTGCCTTCGATGATTTCGATAGTGCTTAACTGTGCTGTATCCAGTCGGCCCTTCTTTAATCTTTCGAGGTGCGGGAGAACGAGTTCCTTTACGTTGGAAAGAATGTTTTCTTCAAGCTCGCCCTTATCTCCCTCTCTCTGCTTCAGAAGGACCCGGAGGGCTGTGTTTACCTCCTCGAGATTGCGCGACTTGATATCCAGACCATCCTCCGCCGATTTTCGTGCAGAAATATCCGTTACCACTATGCAGCTATTGTGTGGGTCGCGAAGCTCGCAGCCGCCCGCAAGATGGATATAGAGTTCCCTGCCGGACGCGGTCTTTAGAGGCAGTTCTTGCAAAGATTTCACCGTATGGCTTCGCTCGATGAATCCGGTGAAGATGCTCCGGTATCCAGCCGGCACAAGATCCAGGAAAGAGGAACCGATGAGCTGCTCCATAGGAATACCGACCATATTGGAAAAGAAACTGTTACAGTACAAAATTATATAGCTTTCGTTCAAGGTTAGGGCGCCTGCGGCCATTGTTTCAACGATGCTTCGGTAGGGAAGATCGGGGCTTTCCAAGGTATACACGTGAGGCCTGCCCCCATCGTCAACAACCACTGCGTCGACACGGCCATTTCTTATGGCCTTAAGCGTCTGTTTCGCCTCCTCGAGCTGTGCCCGTAGCTCGCTAATTTGCTCTAGGAGATGCTTTTGGCTCTCTTTTGTGGCGACGGGAATCTTTTTTTTCATTCTCGGCTGTTCTCCTTCTCCATCTGTTGTGACCTAAAATTATGGCGGCAACGTTTTCATGGAATCGCTCTGCCTAATCTTCTGGACATCTGGCATTTGAAGCCAGCTCGCCACTATCGCAGTAATTTATAATATTATACACGCAGAGATCAAAGGCAACCAACATGGTTGCCGAGAGCGAGCAAAAATTTGGCTGTCCAGAAGACATCGGTACCGATCAAGTGCCCGTTTATCTCGCAAGTGATTTCCATTGACGGCCTTCAAAAGACTATTGTATTATTAAAAAAATACTAGGATGATCTGGTGGATCGGTTTGAACAGGATCATAACAGATGAATAAGAAGCCGCGGAGCAAGGTTGGACGCGCTCGGGAAACTTCCGAACAGGCAGCGAAGAAACCGGTGCAGGCGAAATATGTGCTTCGTCTCTATATCGCGGGTGTATCGTTGAGATCGAGCCATGCACTCGAAAATATCAAAAAAATATGCGAGGAACACCTTAAGGGCCGCTATGAGCTTGAGGTTGTCGATATCTATCAGCACCCTGATCTGGTAAAAGGAGAACAGGTAGTGGCAGTTCCCACTCTCATTAAAGAACTTCCCCCCCCGTTAAGAAAATTTATTGGTGATCTGACCGACACCGAAAAACTTTTGGTGGGACTCGAGTTAGAAACTAAACCAACTAAATCAAGCAGGAGGCCCTAATCCATGTCACCCAAAACATCAGCACAAGCTCGCTTCGACCTAAAGAAATGCCCCACGGGGATTCAGGGCTTGGACGAGATTACCTTAGGCGGTATCCCGAAGGGGCGTCCGACTCTTATCACGGGGGCCGCAGGCTCAGGCAAGACACTCATCGCCCTTGAGTTTCTTGTCAAGGGCGCAACCGTTTATAACGAACCTGGCGTCTTCATGGCCTTCGAAGAGACCTCAGAGGAACTTGCGACGAATGTCTCTTCTTTGGGTTTTGACCTCAACGGCCTCGCGAAGCAGAAGAAACTCGCCATCGATTACGTCTACATAGAACGCTCAGAGATCGAAGAAACCGGAGAATACGACCTGCAGGGCCTCTTCGTCCGGCTCGAAAGTGCCATCGATTCCGTGAAGGCAAAACGCGTGGTCCTCGATACCCTCGAGGTCCTCTTCGCCTCCCTTCCCAACGAGGGCATTTTACGGGCGGAGTTGCGCCGCCTTTTCAGATGGCTT
>DATKMQ010000001.1 GCA_035541755.1 Syntrophorhabdaceae bacterium | reverse complement strand
GAGCTTGCGTAAATGGTTCGGACAGAGGGACACATAAGGACAGAGGGGCCGGGACGTCCATAATATTATAAATAACTCCTATAAAGGGCAGGCTCCAATCCCTGATCCTTCTACCGCAACTGTCCTTCCCCTTCCTTCCTGTAAGGTTGATTTTCAAGAATTCGGACAGCATCGCAGCTTTCGACTGGTACTCAGCGGTTTTGAAATAGAAAGGGCAAGGCCTCTCGACAGTGTCCTTGCGTATGGTATATACCTTACTTCTTAACTCTCCTTCCATACTACCTTTTTCTTAGGATAGACAGGGTTATCTTTGATGACCCATTTATCTTGAACTAGGATTTGAGAAAAGATTACTGTTTTTATATCTTTCTCTTGTTCAACCACCTTCAACTGGGCCCGCAGTCGACTCTGTCCGCTGGCTCGCTGATCGTGCCATCCCACCCTTCGATTCGTAATTGATCTTCTTACCTACAGAAAAAGGACTTGTCATCTCTTGGTGGATGGGTGTAGTATTGGGGAAAGGTAGGTCGAATATATTGAGCTGTAGATAGCTTGAAAGACCGAAAGACTCACGTTATTGCTGATATATTTTTTTAGCGTATGGTCATTTGTAGAAAGGCTAACCCTGCGAGTGGGACAATCTTATAGGGCAAATCAAAATGTCCGGAAATTTGTTTCGATTCATCACGACATAAAGATACAGAGGCCATGGTTAACCGTCATCAAGGAGGGCAAGATGGAGAGATTCAAAGCAGGTTCTTATATCGTTGCTTCACTGGTTGTGTGGTTTCTTGTATTTCTTCCGTCCAACGCTTCTATCGCCCAGCAGGCGAGACCGATTGAACTCACATTCGGTTCACCTTTTGCAGCTGAAATGCCTGTTCAGCAGCCCAATAAGGACTGGATGGAGAAGATAGAAAAGGACACAGGCGGACGTGTCCACTTTAAGGCGTTCTGGGCAGGAACCGTGATCGATGCAGCGGAAGGTCACACGGAGTTGGCCCAGGGCGCTGCCGATGTTGCCGAGATAGCTCCTCTCTTTGCAAAGAGCGGTTATTACTTGACCAAGGGTACTTTTCTCTTTTACTACGGCGTAACGAATCAACAGGTTGCGAAACGGGTCGGCGAAGCGGTACGGGCAAAATTCCCTCAAATCGAACAGGAATACAAAGGGCTCAAGGCCTTGGCATGGAGCGGCAATGCGCCGATGCAGCTCATCACTCGAAAGCCTGTCCGTAAACTCTCGGACCTTAAGGCCATGAGACTGAGAACAAACGGGGACTACTCCAACGTGTTCGCCGCACTCGGCGCCGAAATCGTCCAGATGCCTTCATCGGACATATACGTCGGCTTGCAGAAAGGCATTATCGATGGGGTCATGATGCCGGGCCTTGCATTTGACAGCTTCCATCTCGAAGAAATGGCGAAGTACGTCACTATGCTGAATATTTATCAGCCCTATTCGTGTCAGAGAGCTATGAACATAAACAGTTTCAATAAATTGCCGCCTGACATTAGAAAGATCTTCGAACAGAATATCGAATGGTGGGGTAACGATGCGGACCGGATTCTGAATAAGATCAGCGATGACGGTCTCCAGATCGCCAAAAAAGCGGGCGTAGAGTTCATCACTCTTTCCAAGGAGGATATGCAAAAGTTCAACGATGCCGTAAAGGTCGAGGCCCTGAAAGCTGCCAAGGATTTGGATGCAAAAGGCTTGCCTGGCACCCAGATATTCAGTGAGACGCGGCGCCTCATAGAAACGGCAAAATAGGAAGGACATTTAGGATCCGCGAAGAAAGCGCCGGTCAGCTTAGGGGTTGGGTAGCGAAGCAACGCGCAGTTTGTCGCCTTGTGAGCAGAGAAGATGGGCTGGGACAGGAAAAATGTTCATTTATTTGACTGAAGTCTTCAGGCGAGAATCCGTACGGCTATACCAGATTTCAAGCGATAATCCTTATCTCCAAAAGTCTTGCTGACTAATAATTCGTAGGTGGAACGCGCACTCGCTTCCTTCCTGTAATCTACACCCTGCCTATATTTTGTAAGATACAAGATTTCATTTGGTAATAGTTATTGCCTGAAATGCTTAGTTTTGCATATAAAGGAGCCATTGCAGGTTTCCGGTGGTACTCGACTATCTAACCGACATTCTGGCAAAAAAACTCCGCACCGACACAAATTTGATTTACTTTACGCATTGCGTGTGCTACAAATTACTGATTCGTAGCATCCGAGGAATCGCTATGTCTGAAATCGTCAGATTTGGTGTTTCATTAGAAAAAAGCTTGCTTGAAAAGTTCGATAACATCATAAGAGAAAAGAACTATACGAACCGTTCGGAAGCCATAAGAGACATTATACGTAACGAATTAGTAAAAAAAGAATGGATTCGGGGAAACGACGTAGCCGGTGCAATAACCCTCGTATACGACCACCACAAAAAGGATCTGCTGGCCAAGATTACAGATATCCAGCATGAATACCAGAAGATGATAATGTGTACGCAGCATATACACTTAGACCACGACAATTGCCTTGAAATCATTGCCGTAAGAGGAAAACCAGATTACGTAAGAATACTGGCCGATACGCTTAAAGCCGTAAGGGGAATAAAGAACGGAACATTGAGCATGTCCACTGTAGGAAAGGACCTGGAGTGAGTAATATTTTTTTGCCACATCGTAGCACGAAGCGAGAAAAAGTGGCATCACAGATTACCTTTGGGTTAGGAAGAGATGGGGACCTCAGTAAAGCTTTTCTGATTTCCCTTCTCGTTCATGCCCTTGCTATTACGATTGCAATCATGCTCGTGGGAACCGATACGCTGAGGCATCTCAGACCACTTGTTGTCTACCTTACTGATGAAGGACCGGGAGCGGGGAGCGCCAAGCCAAATGTTATGAACAGAGCGAAAGATGGACGTGCTTCAAGAATAAGACATGATGAATATAGAAGCGTTACCGGACAGACAGAAGTCACTCGCCAAGCCTCGCCTGATGAGCTTTTTGCGAAAAACGTACATCTCAGTGAAACGATAGATTCTAAACAAATGGAAACACAAAAACCTGACCCCACACCAGTGACTTCCCTTACCCTGCACGATAATCAACTATCCGTATCAAGTGAAAGACCGAGAGACGAGTACGGTCTCGGTACTAAGGGAGCCGGGCATAGTGCGGACTCTGCCGGGGAAGGTTCCGGTTCAGACGGTAAACGCGCTTCTGGAACAGGCGGACCGGGGCACGGGGAAACAAACAGTTTGAGCGCACTATATCTACAACAACAGTTTGCTTATATCAGGGAGCTTATCCTCAAGAACCTGAAGTATCCCTCGATTGCGAGAACAATGGGGTGGAAAGGTGTGGTAACTGTTTCCTTTACGGTAATGGAAGACGGGAAGGCAGATAACATACGCGTGGTAAAAAGCTCTGGTCACGAAGTCTTTGACCAAACGGTGATGAGGGCCATTCGGGAAATACAGCCTTTCCCCAAACCGCCGGTCAGGGCTCAGCTGGTTATTCCGATTACTTTTCGGCTCGAGTGAAAGCCGGATTCATAAGAAGGAGGTGGGATCGTACCAGAACATACAGGTGACAACCTTGGCAGGAAGCCTGTACGTTTTTTAAACTTCATTATACCCCACCTCCAAATTCATCTTATCATGAAAGGAGGTGCAAAAAAAGGAGGAAGGATGACACTGATGTTAAAGGGATACTCTATATTATTCATTATATTACTTTTCGCCCTGCCTTTATGCGCACAGGAAAAGGAGCCGTTGAACCTCGAGGAGATAGTCATCACGGCGACGAGGACCGAGACTCAGGCATCCCTGGCCCCCGCGTCCACGAGTGTTGTCACGAATAAGGAGATCGAGGAGAGGACTATCTTTGCCCCGGACCAAGCCATCAACACGCTGCCTGGTATCTTCGATACGCGCGGTAAAGGGCTCACAGATACCAATGCAAGCATCAACCTCCGGGGCATGCCAGGTCAGCAGCGCACGCTAATTCTGCTCGACGGCATGCCGCTCAACAGCGCTTACACCGGCAACGTGCAGTACGGCGGTATGAACCCAGAAGACATTAAACGGATGGAACTGATACGGGGCCCTTTTTCGAGCCTCTATGGCGGCTATGCAATGGGCGGCGTTGTCAATATTCTCACCAAGATGCCGGAAAAAGAGGAAATCAAGCTGGAAGGAACGTACGGTACGGACGATTACTGGCGGACCTATGGCTCGTACGGCAACCGATATAAGGACAAGCTCTCCGTGTTCGTGAGCTACGGGTATCGGACCACCCGTGGCTACCCTACAGACTTCGACGTGCAGAGCAGCCAGCCGCCCTCAGGCATCACCGGATGGTCACCGACCCTGAGCAATGCCCATGCAACCCGCTACCTCATTGGCGACAAGGGCAACAACAGCTGGTGGGATGAAGGCATCACCGCCAAGGCTGCCTACGACATAACGCCCACGTCCCATCTGAACTTTGCCTATTACAGGACGACCTACGAGTACGACTATGGCTCGCCGAACACATACCTCGTGAACAACGCTGGCCAACCCATATTCAGCTACGGAACCGTGGGCCAGGCTACGTTCGTCGGTGCCCCAGGCCGCATGAGCACTGACACCTACAAGGTAGGCTACGAGACGGAACTGGGGGACGCCAAGGCCAAGGCTTTTTTCGGCATGGCCAAGCAGGGAGATAATTGGTACATCACCCCGGGCTCCACGTCGGCAACTGTTCTCACAGGCGGACCGGGCACGCTCAGCTCGAGTCCTTCCACCTCCTACTTCGGCGACCTTCAGGCGACGAGGCCCCTGTTTGAGAAGCATATCCTGACCGTCGGGGGATCTTACAGATACGACTGGGAAGGCACCACCGAGTGGAATTTGGGCTCCTGGAGGGACGAGTACAGCAAAACGCAGATTCTCGACGAGTCGGGGGGTAGGGACACGAGCTACGCCCTTTTCGCTCAGGACGAGATCCACATCGCCAAACCCCTCACTGCTTACCTGGGCGTCAGGGCAGATTGGTGGCGGGTATTCGACGGCTTCGCCAACACCATCGGCGCCCCGGGTTTTCCCCAACATTTTTCTTCCAATACTTCTTCCTATTTCAGCCCCAAAGGTGCGCTCGTCTATACCCCCTTCGAAGGCACAGTCTTCCGGACGTCCCTTGGTCAGGCCTTCAGGCCGCCCACCATATATGATCTTTTCAGGACTTGGAGGTCGGTCTCCGGGGTGACGTATAATTCGAACCCGTACCTCAAGCCGGAAACGACCACCTCCTGGGACATAGGCGGGGAACAGCAACTCTGGAAGGGGGGTACCTTTAAGGGCACCTATTTCGATAACGACGTGAACGACCTGATCTACCAGTACAACGCCGACCCCATTACGGTTTACAAAATCAACGTGGGTAAGGCCGACATCAGCGGGTTCGAACTCTCTCTGGAGCAAAGGCTTGACAACTGGCTGCATCTTTTCATCAATTACACGCACAATAAAGCCACGCTATTGAGGGACAGCATCAACCCCGGCGCGGTGGACAGCCAGCTTGCGCAGGTGCCTAGAGAGATGCTCAACGCAGGGGGCGATCTTACCTGGAAATCGTGGAGCGGGAGCCTTATCGGTCGTTACGTAAGCAAGAGATATGGCACCGATACAAACAGCGACACGACAAGCGGCGTCTACACGTCCTATGACCCTTATTTTATAGCTGATGCGAAGGTGGCCTATCAGATCAAATCGTTTGTATCGGTCTCTCTCGCTGTGAACAATATCCTCGATAAGAACTACTTTACCTACTATCAGGCGCCAGGTAGAAAATGGTTCGGTACACTTACGGTAAAGTTTTAGGGGATAAAAGACCTGAATGGGGTAAATGCTGGTCTATGAAGAGGAGGAAGTAAAGGTATGAACATTCACCGAATAACCTACAACCCCGTGATGAACTCGTGTAGCCTCTATTTTATAGGATGCAATTTTCGGTGTCTCGGTTGCTACTGGAAAAAGATATACCCCAGGGTTGATTTGACAGAGCTAAAACTGCTTACGCTCGATGAGGTTCTCGATACCCTCAAGCCTGTGTCTCCACAAACCGTCATTCTCATCAGCGGTGAGGCTGTGGAGAACCGAGAATACTCAGTCCTGCCGCAGACCTTATATGAAACGTTCGACTGTGAAGTGCGCCTTATGACGAACGGGTACATACTCCCCGAGACGATTGGTCTCGAGCACGTCTCCCTTTCTATCAAGGCCTTAAACGACGATCTGCACAGGCGTTACACGGGCAAGTCCAACGAAACGTCCCTCCGGAATCTCAAGTTTCTTCATGAAAATGGCGTTGCTGTGAGCGTATCCAGCGTGCTTATCCCCGGCTTGATAGATCAGGAAGAAATAGGAAAGATCGCGCACTTTATCGGTGGTATAGACAAGAATATTCCCTATCGCATAATCGGATATATGCCGGTTGATGGTTTCAAGTATCGCAAACCTCGATATGAAGAGCTGCAGGAGGTAGCAGAATCTGTAAGCGATGTTCTTAACAACGTTGTTTTTTCAGATCCTAAAGCGCAGGATTATACAGGAATAATCGACCTCTTCAGCAATAATCTACAAAGATGATACGAGTCAGAAACTTAACCTATACCTATCCGGAAGCAGATCAACCGGCGCTTGAGAACGTGAGCCTGGACCTACAGGACGGCGAATTGGTGCTCCTTGTGGGAGCATCCGCCTCCGGTAAGTCAACCTTTCTGCATTGCCTGAACGGGTTGATACCTCACGTTCTTTCCGGAGCCATCCGTGGAGACATCAGCATCAACGGTCTGTGTCCCTATGAAACGTCCATTGTAGATCTGTCAAGGGTTGTGGGAACGGTGTTCCAGAATCCCGAAAGCCAGATATTCATGCTGAAAGTCGAGGATGACGTTGCTTTCGGCTGCGAAAACCTGATGATGTCCCGGGAAGAGGTGTTGCGGAGGAGAGATATGGCTTTGAAAGATATGGGGCTTACTAACCTACGCCAGGCCGATACGATGAACCTGTCGGGTGGTATGAAACAGAGACTTGCCATCAGTTCCATATACGCCATGGGCCCGGCGGTGTTTCTCTTCGACGAACCGACCGCAGATCTTGACGCCAAAGGAAGACGGGAATTCCTGGAAGTCATCCTCGCCTTGAAAAAGATGGGTCACACAATTCTACTCGCAGAACACCGCTACGAAGAATTTGTGCCCATAGCTGACAGGGTGATCACCTTCGAGCAGGGAAGAACAGTTGAAGGTTTGACGATGGATAAACCGGCGTGGACTAAACCGAAAAACATGTCAACCTGCGAAGAGAGGGCCTTCGATGTAGAACTCGAAAGCGTCTTCTTCCAATATGACAAGAACCGACTCATTTTGGAAGACATCGATTTACGGATACGGCGGGGCGAATTGGTGGCAGTGCGTGGTGATAACGGTTCAGGAAAGTCCACACTTCTCAAGATCATGGCCGGAATTCTGAAACCCTTTAAGGGCACGGTTAAGATCTGTGCTTTGGAGAATCCGACTCTCAAAGATGGTACAGGAAAGGTGGGTTTCCTTTTCCAAAATCCGGACGAGCAGCTCTTCACAAATTCCGTAGAAGAGGAAATCATGTTCGGGCCGAAACAGCTCGGAAGGAAGCTTGATATCGAGCAATATCTTGTTTCGACGAACCTTACCCACCTGAGAAAGAAACATCCCCATAGCTTGTCGAGAGGACAGCGACAGATGCTTGCCGTTCGGTCTGTCCTTGCACTGGATCCGCAGGTGCTTCTCCTTGACGAGCCTACAACCGGGCTTGATGAGGAGAGCTGGCGAAGTCTTCTTGGCTTCCTCTCCGAACTGGCGGATAGCGGAAAGACCGTTATATTTTCAACGCATCACCCGATGGCACGGGAATACGCCACAAGAATCATTGGGATCAAGGATGGCAGGGTTATCGATGAAGTATCTCGCTAAGAACACATTCTTTCATCGTCTCGATCCGCGAACAAAAGTTCTTTTGAGTATCGGAAGCGCCTCTCTCATCGTGCTTCTTAACGAGCCACTGAGCCTTCTTCTGCTCTTTATGCTCATCTTCTTCTGTTTCGTCACCGTCACGCCCCCCGGTTCGTATATCAAGATAACGCTGCGCATGCTGGCAGTTATAGTGATTGCTACGATGGTCTCACAGGGTTTCTTCTATTATTTTGAACCGAGAACGCCTCTGATTACGTTTTTAAGCAAGCGATCGGGCTTTATAGGCCGATTCACCGGAGGCATATCCGTTTACAAGGAAGGTTTGATCTATGGCGCTATTCAGTCCATGAGGTTGTCATCCGCCACGGTCTTGAGCATGGTGATTGTCATGAGCACGCATCCTTCGGACATGGTATTGGGACTCAGAAAGCTTGGAGTACCTGAAAAGATTGCTTTTATGCTGATGGTGAGCATGAGGTTCCTGCCGGTTCTCATTGAAGAAGCGAAGCGCATAATAATCGCGCAGAGATTACGGGGGTTAAGATGTAAAGGGATCAGCGGGAGTTTCAAGAGTTTCAGATACCTTGTGGTACCGCTGATAATTGATAGTCTGCGGCAGGCAAGAAGAATCTCTATTGCGGCGGAGGTGAGAGGATTTACGGGGAGACGGTCTGCGTCCAAAGAACTCAGATTTGCGTGGCTTGACTACAGCATGCTGTGCGCTTTTGTCCTTATAATTGGGACGGCGCTTATATACAGGTTTTATCGATGAACGCTTTTCTCGTATCCGTATTGCTTATTGCGCTTTTCATACTGGCACTTTCTTATCTGGAGCTGAAACACAAGGTGATTCACGTAATTAAGACTCACGAATTGGTCACAATTGCGCTCTTCTCCAGCCTGCTCTATGTGGCAGGGCTTCCTTTCAAGCTTGGGCTTGGTCGCATACCTTTTATCCAAGCTTTTGTCTATTCTGTTCCTTTTACCGCAGTCCTCTTCATAGGCATAAGGGTTGTTCCCAAACCGGGAACAGCAATGCTTGTCATTGTGGGGCACAGCCTGCTATCCCAGATCATCTCCAGGGGAATTAATCCCCTCTGGTGGCCCTATGCGGTTCTTGCCGGTGCGACACTGGAAACCTATTTTCTTTTTACCCGAGGTTATCTGAACACAAGGACAAATGCGGTTTTCGCGGGTCTTCTCAGAGGGCTTGTTATGTATCTCTACTTCTATCTCGTTTCTGCACCCTATATTTGGCATATCCATTACGCGTCGTGGTACGTCTTTGTTCAGACACTGCAAGGGGTCCTCGGCTCAGGCCTGGGAGCGCTCATCGGTTTTGCATTAAGCAGACCAATTCTCAGTGCATACCGGCATGGCGGATTATGATGCTTGGTCGGGACAGTGATGCCCCACTCCAAGAGGAGAATAGCAAGTCGTTTGCATCATGGAACA